>NZ_JABMCR010000082.1 GCF_013179555.1 Bacillus haikouensis | reverse complement strand
TTGATTGGCTCACACAATAAAATATCCACCGCTAAGAAATATAAAGTGGATATTTTTTTTGAAGACAAGCATGATAATGCAGTGATGATAAATGAAGAATTAAATATCCCTGTCGTATTGTTCAATACCCCGTATAATCAGAGTCCAATTCCTGAAGGTGTGATCCGGGTGAATGATTGGAATGAAGCCAACCACTGGGTTCAAAACTGGCTGCGTAACGGAAACTAACAAAAAATGCCTTGGACAAATGTCCAAGGCTTTATTTATATCTGTTTCACTGACACTGTGGGCACTTGCCGTAAATCTCAAATTTATGTCCTGAAATATCATAACCTGTTTGGTCGATGCTGTCCTTAAGGACATCCATCGGGCATGTATGGATTTCTTCTGTCTTTCCGCAGTCCATACAGATGAAATGATGGTGGTGGTGTTCACTTTCACAAGTAAAGCGAAAATGCCTCTCCCCTGATAGCTCTGTCTCTTCAAGTATACCGAGTTCAACGAACAAGCTGAGATTTCGGTAAATAGTGTCAAAACTCAAACCAGGATAGTCGCTTTTCATATGTTCGAGTACATCTTTCGCCGTCAAATATTTATTGGAGTTAGAAAACAGCTGAAGTAATTCCTCTCTCTTCCCCGTATGCTTATATCCTTCTGATTTCAATAGATCCATTGCTTGAGATACATTCATTTTCTACACCTCTGCTTTTTGTGCATGTTTTGATGAACTAATCTTCTTCATTACAATCGTGATCAATAATATGAGAATGGCCGTGACCACAATGGTTCCTCCTGGAGCAAGATCCAGATAAAATGCACTGACCAATCCTGCAATCACAGATATTTCCCCAAATAGTAAAGAATATAGAATCGTCTGTTTAAATCCTCTGGCAATCCTGATACTCGCAGCAACAGGAAGGGTCATGAGGGATGATACAAGGAGGATTCCGACAATGCGCATGGATGCCGCGATGACTAACGCCACCATCACCATGAAGATGAAATGAATCGCCCTGGCCGGAATACCGGATGCTTTTGCATGATCTTCATCAAATGACAGAAGGAATAATTCCTTATAAAGTAAAAAAATCACTCCAATCACGACGATACTGATGACAGCGATCAAATATAGATCCCCCCTGGTAACGGCACTGACACTCCCAAATAAGTAGCTGAACAGATCTGTCGTAAAACCATCAGCGAGTGAGATGAAGATGACTCCGATTCCGATTCCGCCAGACAGAATGATCGGGATGGCAAGCTCTTGATAATGTTTATAGAGCATCCTTAGCCGCTCGATGAACAAAGACCCCGTAACGGAAAAAATCATTCCGAAATACAACGGATTCAAGCCTTGCAGCGAAGGGATCGTTTTACTCAAGTATAAACTTGCTGCAATACCTGATAACGTAACATGACTAAGTGCATCAGCTATCAGAGAAAGCCTTCTGACCACAATGAACGCACCTAACAGAGGAGCAATTATTCCGATAAGAATCCCTGTAAGAAAAGCATTTTGTAAAAATTCATATTGTAAAATAGCCTGAAGCATCTGCTCTCCCCCTATCAGTGATGATCATGTTCATGATTTAAAAAGTGGACATCATGACCATAAAATGATGACATCTCACTCTCTTTAAGTTTTTCGAATTCTTCTGTTTTCCCGTGAAAATGAAGATGTTTATTCAAACAGGCAACATGGGTGACCTTACTTGATATTGAGCCTATATCATGCGTGACCAATAATAAGGTAATCCCAATATCCTTGTTTAAATGATCCAGCATGCCGTAGAAGGTTTGAACGTTCTTACTGTCTACTCCGACAGTCGGTTCATCCAAAATCAAGACATCCGGCTTACTGACAAGAGCCCTTGCAATAAATACCCTTTGCTGCTGTCCACCGGATAATTCACCGATATTCCTTCCGGAAAAAGGCGTCATTCCCACCGATTCAATGGCTTCCACGATATCTTTCCGGTATTTTGCAGAAATTCTCTTGAACATCCCGGCTTTTTTTGCCAGTCCGCTAGCTACTACCTCATATACTGTAGCAGGAAAGCCGGTATTGAAGCTGTTTGCCTTTTGAGAAACAAACCCTATCCGGTCCCATTGCCTGAATTTTTGCTGAGGGATTCCAAACAATTCGATTTCTCCCTGCTTTACCTTCAATAAACCCAACATCAGCTTCAATAAGGTCGATTTCCCTGAACCGTTTGGACCAACAATCCCCAAAAAAGAACCTCTGGGAATAGTAAGGTTTATATCTTCAAGCACCCTTTCCCGGTCGTACCTGAAATTCAAATTTTCTATTTTTATTATAGGTGTATGGCTGTGTTCCATAGGTCTCAACTCTCTTTTTAAGAATCATTACGATTTATAACACATAGGAAAGTATACATGATGAGGTTGTACTTGTAAACTAAAGCTTCTTTTCTGAAATTCACGATAAAAAACTGTCACTTTCTTCACTAAATGAACATATGTATTTCCTGAGGAGTGATATAGATGAAATTACTGCAAAATGTGATTAATCACAAAATCAACAATATTAACCGCTCTGAACTGCTTAAGTATGCCAGCCAATACAATATTTCGTTAACCACTAAGCAGACAGATGCAATTGTCGGCAGCGTCAAAGGAAAAAACATCAATATTTTTGATGACCTGAGCCGGAGTAAACTAGTGAAAGAACTGGCTAAATTAATTGGTCCGTCCAAAGCAAAAGAAATAAATCAGCTTTTTCTACAGTTGATCAGATAGATGAAAGGAGGCTGATCTCTTTTAACAGAGATCAGCCTCACAAGATATTATTGGTTCCGGATTTTGGTTAACACGTCTTCATCGAATTTTTGATCGCGCAGCATATCGATTTCAAATTTATATGGTGCCTTCTTATCCTTCTTATCTTCACCTACATACGGTGTTTCAAGAATCTTTGGTACGTTTTCAAGCTGTGGATGATGCACGATATAATTCAGTGCCTTGAATCCAATATGACCGAATCCTATATTTTCATGACGATCTTTCCTTGCTCCTGTTGGGTTCTTACTGTCATTGATGTGAAGAACTTTAAGACGTTCTATCCCTATGGTCTTGTCAAATTCTTCGAGAACCCCGTCGAAATCTTCGACAATATTATATCCCGCATCATGCGTATGACAAGTATCAAAACAAATGGACAATCTGTCATTCAGTTCGACACCGTCGATGATCCGGGCCAGTTCCTCGAATGATCTACCACATTCAGATCCCTTTCCTGCCATTGTTTCCAGAGCGATCTGGGCAGTGTGATCCTTAGTCAATACTTCATTCAGACCTTCTATGATCCTGTCGATTCCTTTATCTGCCCCTGCACCTACGTGAGCACCCGGATGAAGGACAATCTGCTTGGCCCCCAATGCTTCTGTACGCTCAATTTCAGACCTGAGAAAGTTAACACCTAATTCAAATGTTGCAGGGTTCGTCGTATTCCCGATGTTGATAATATACGGTGCATGAACAACGATGTCATCAATTTGATGTTCCTTCATATGCCGCAGGCCGGCTTCTATATTTAAATCCTCAATTTTCTTCCTTCTTGTGTTTTGAGGTGCACCTGTATAAATCATAAAGGTATTTGCACCATACGAAACTGCTTCTTCACTTGAAGCCAGCAGCATCTTTTTGCCGCTCATCGAAACGTGGGATCCAATCTTGACCATTCTCCTCAACTCCTAAGAAAATCTCTTCTTCATTTTATCGAATGTGTGAAAATGAATCACGTCATAAGACTTATTTATTTCTATTTTTCTTTCTTCTTTCTTTCTTTTTGATTTGTTCCATTTTGTATTTCATTTTCTTTTTATAGCCAGGCTTTACGCTTTTAGGCTTTCGTACCAGTGATTTAGCTTTTTCATCAATTTCATCGCCTGTCGCTTTTTGACGGGTCTTACGCTTGTTCAAAGCAGGCAGTTCGAGCCACTCGCCTTTTTTTAGTTCCATATGTTTGAATGAAATCCCCATCTTTTCAAGACGATTCAATGCATCCTCGTCTGCAGGCTCATAGAGCGTATAGGCGATACCTGAATTCCCGGCTCTTGCAGTACGTCCAGATCTGTGCACGTAGAAATCAAGATCCTGCGGCAGTTCATAGTTGATTATATGACTGACCCCTTCAATATCAATTCCTCTGGCAGCCAGATCTGTGGCGACAATATATTGATAATCGAGGTTTCTCGTCTGTTTCATCATTTTTTTTCGCTCGCGCGGTGAAAGGTCTCCGTGAATTCTTCCTACTTTCAATCCCTTAGCAATCAATGCATCCGCAACTTCGTCTGCTTTCGCTTTCGTATTCGTGAAGACAATCCCTAAGTAAGGGTTTATTTCCACTAATAGATCATGAAGCACATTGACTTTTTCACGGCTTTTCTTTGGTATGATGACGTGCTCAATATTTTTAGCTGAAATTCTTTCCGGTTCAACATGCGCAAATTGTGGATTATCCATATATTTTTTCATGAAAGGCTTAAGCTTTTCAGGTATCGTTGCAGAGAATACTAGTATTTGCAGTTTCTCCGGCATTTTAGCGGCTATTTGATCAACATCTTCAATAAATCCCATGTCTAGCATAAGATCTGCTTCATCGACAACAAGAATTGGCGCAGTATGGACAAATAATGCTTTTTCTTTCACTAGATCATTGATACGGCCTGGTGTCCCCACTACGATATGAGGCTGGGTTTTAAGCTTTTCGATTGTTCTTTGTTTATCGGTACCTCCGATAAAGCATCGGGATACAATGTCACTGTTTTTCGTGATTTTCAGAATTTCGTGATAAATCTGCTGTGCAAGTTCCCTCGTTGGTGCTGTAATGACTGCTTGAACTTGCTCTGATGCCGCCTCAACTTTTTCGATGATCGGAAGTAAATATGAATGGGTTTTACCAGTACCTGTCTGTGATTGACCAATCGCGCTTTGTCCCTTCAGGATAAGCGGGATCATCTTTTTCTGGATTTCAGTCGGTTCATAGAAACCCAATTCTTCTATCGCCTCAGCAATGAATGGTTGAAATTCATAGCCAAGAAATAAATTCTTTTTCATCTCTGTTTCATCTCCTTATTTTCATATCCTTTTATTTAAACGAAAGTAGTCGGCGTTATTTTTAAAGAACATCTAATCATTATAATAAACTTTCCACAAAACTTCTAGTTACACTTATAGGGATTTGGCCGATATTCTCACAATCCCCTTTTTCGAACAGTTGCATACCCTAGTAAGGACTAGTGAATCAACAGTGAAAGGAGGCAGGCACATGCCGCCTAGAGGACGAATGAGAATGCAGAATGAACATCAGGGCAATCCATTTGGAATGATGCCTCAACACGCGAGAAGGAGCCCATTTGGCATGAGGCAGCCCAATGAGATGAGAAACCCGTTCGGGATGAGATCACAGACTCCTTCCCCCTTTCAAATGGGAGCGCAAGAGAATATGGGATTTCAAAGCCCACCGCCATTGAACATCCAGGGAATGAACGGAGGCAGGAGAAAAGGGCGCGGAGGCGGACTCCTTTCCAAATTATTAAAAAAAGGTGAGGATAATCAGCGGGGAGGAATACTACAGCAATTCAGCCGGGATAATACAACCGGGGCAGCGGCTGGATTCGAGCGTGGACCAGCTGCCGCCGCAGGTGCTTCTTCCATAGGAAACTTACTAAATCCGGGCAATATCAGTTCCTTTCTCTCAAATACACAGCAAGTTCTGAACGCAGCCCAGCAATTTGGGCCGATGGTACAACAATATGGACCAATGGTAAAGAACCTCCCTGCATTATGGAAACTTTACCGTGGCTTCAAGGACCTTTCGGCTGACGGTTCAAATGAAGAAAGTGATGTGCAGAAAGAGGATCTTGATGAAATCGACGAAAAGGTTAAAGTGAAAAAGGAAAAAGGAAAAAGAAAATTGAAGGTTGAAGAGGATGAAGTTGCGTCTGCTCCTAAGAAAAAGAGTTCTGAAGGCAGCTCGCAGCCAAAATTATTTATTTGAACCCCACCCCCTTAACGATATGCTACCGGGGTTTTTCTTTTTGAAATCCGGGGGTAGTACAACTAAATCAAGATACTCCTTCCCTACTCTTTGTCAGATACCACATTCTCCTTTATAATGAAGTCACAACCTTTACTCACGTAGGAGGATTTTCATAGATGGATATTATTAAGATAACTCCGAGAGGCTATTGTTATGGTGTGGTGGATGCGATGGTCATTGCCAGAAACGCTGCACTCGATAAGTCGCTTCCTCGTCCGATTTATATTTTAGGAATGATCGTGCATAACAAACACGTCACTGACGCGTTTGAAGAAGATGGCATCATTACACTGGACGGAAAAAACAGAAAAGAGATCATCGAGCAGGTAAATGAAGGAACAGTCATTTTTACCGCTCACGGTGTATCACCTGAAGTGAAAGAAATTGCCCGAAAAAAAGGACTGGTCACACTCGATGCAACCTGTCCTGATGTAACAAAGACTCATGACCTTATCCGCGCGAAGGAAGCTGAAGGATACGATGTCATCTACATCGGTAAAAAAGGACACCCGGAGCCGGAAGGCGCAGTGGGAGTCGCGCCTGAGATCGTACATCTTGTTGAAACTGCGGAAGATGTAGAAAAACTATCCATTGATAACGAAAAGATCATTGTGACGAACCAGACGACAATGAGTCAATGGGACGTTCTTGACACGATGGATAAAGTAAAAGAGTTGTTCCCTCATGTCGAGCTGCACAAGGAAATCTGCCTAGCGACCCAAGTGCGTCAGGAAGCAGTGGCTGAACAGGCCGGAGATGCAGATGTGCTGATCGTTGTCGGAGACCCTAAGAGCAATAACTCAAACCGCCTTGCGCAAGTCTCCAAGGAAATTGCCGGAACTCCTGCATACAGGATTTCAGACATCAGTGAGCTGGATGTGGAATGGATTAAATCAGCAAAGGTAGTTGCAGTCACAGCAGGCGCATCCACTCCGACTCCGATCGTTAAGGAAGTCATCAAATTTTTACAGGATTTCAATCCGGATGATGATACGACATGGACAAGAGAACGAAGTGTTCCCTTAAACAAAATACTTCCGAAAGTGAAGAAGTCTAAATTAAGCTAGTTCTTATCCCCCGTGGCTATTGCCCCGGGGGATTTCCCTGTAAAAAAGCGATCCGCCTTAATGGGGTACCGCATTTGCCTTACATATAAGTAAATGGATTTGTTTCAGACTTAGATGCGAAAATATTTACGTTATACCCTTTTTCCACACATTTATCTGCCAGATATTTCGCTACTCCGGCTTTCATCACTTTCTCTATATAATGACCTGCATCGACAATATTCAATCCCATCATCATAGCATCATGAGCAGTATGATAATAAATATCTCCAGAGACAAACGCATCTGCCCCCTGCCTTTTGGCTGCAGAAATAAATTTGTTTCCATCTCCTCCGAGAACCGCTACTTTCCTGACTTTGGCATTCATGTCACCGATAACCCGTATTCCATCCATGCCGAACGTTTCTTTCACATTTGCAGCGAAATCTTTCAGTGAGACCTCTTCCCGAAGCCTGCCGATTCTCCCTAAGCCCATAGGTTCTCCCTTATTTTCAAGAGGATATACGTCATAGGCAACTTCTTCATAAGGATGATTGGTAAACATGGCCTTCAGGATCTTATTCTCAAGAGAACGCGGATAGATGGTTTCGATCTTTTCTTCAGGCACTTCTTCCAAGATACCCTTCTGGCCGATATGCGGTTCTGAGTTATCACCTGGTAAAAACCTGCCCTTTCCTTCTGAGGAGAAGCTGCAGTGAGAATAATTCCCAATATGTCCTGCACCTGCTTTACCCAATGCACGCCTGAGCTCTTCACTGTTTTCTTTCGGTACATAAACAACAAGCTTCCTCAGTTGTTCTGAATATGTGGGAATTAATACAGAAGCTTCCTGTAGTCCCAGACTTTCAGCCAGAAGATCATTGACACCGCCGGAAGCCACGTCAAGGTTAGTATGGGCCGCATAAACCGCAATGTCATTCTTGATCAGTTTCTCAATCATTCTTCCCTGATAGGTGTCGGTATGGAGTGATTTAAGCGGCCTGAAAAGAGGAGGGTGGTGCGCAATGATCAATTTTACATTATTTTTGATCGCTTCATCCACTACATTTTCCAATACATCCAATGTGATCATTACATTTTCCACTTTTTCATTCAGTTTTCCAATTTGCAAACCGATGGGATCCCCATCTTCAGCGAGGTATTTAGGGGAGAACGCTTCAAAGAGTTGAATGATTTCGTGTCCGTTTACCGTTTTCATTCCGAAAGTACCTCCTCAACAAATTGAATGTTATTCATTAATTCAGCTTTTCGTTCATTCAAAGCTTCTGATTGCTCCGCTTTTTCCATATTAGACAGGATATTTTTCCATTGTGCACATTCCTGCCTCCATTTTCTTTGGAATGCTTCATTTTTCTGCTGCATTAAAAATGGGCCGAGTAAAAGCGCCTTTTGATGTCCTTCTACGCCAGGATAAGGACGAAGAGGTTCCCCTCTGTCAGCTGTCAAAATTTCATACACTTTTCCGTCTTCCTCAATGATTTCTTCGTTTGTCAATTCCCATTCGTTTTGAAGGAGCCAAACACGGATTGACTTAGCACTTACATTAGGTTGGAGGATCAGCCTTCTCACTCCCTGAAGCTTCTCTTTGCCATCTTCCAGTATCGTTGCAATCAATGCGCCGCCCATCCCGGCTATCGTAATGCAGTCCACTTCACCTGGAGAGATAACCTCAAGTCCATTACCGAGTCTGACCTTTATTTTATCTTCCAGGCATGCGGCTTTCACCTGTTTCTCGGCAGATAGGAACGGACCTTCCGCCACTTCACCTGCAATCGCACTTTCTGCAATTCCTTTCTTTACCGCAAAACAAGGTAAATATGCATGATCGGAACCTATGTCAGCGATCTTAGAACCTGTTGGAATTGACAAAGCGACCGTTTCTAAACGTTTGGATAACTGTTCAATATTCATGTCTATGTCTTCACCTTTTTAATTGATTTAATTCTAGTATGTACGTTTTTATTCTATCTGACTTTGTGCAATAAAAAAAGTCCTTTGCCCATTAGACAAAGAACCTTTTTAAGCGTATTCATTATTTAAGAGATTTGATCCATTCAGCCATTGCATCCAGATTTTCGTCTTGGATAAGGCCTCCAGGCATCGGCGACTTACCATTTTTGATGATTTCTTTGATTTCGTCGACTGATTTGTCCGTTCCTTTAAGGGCAGGACCCATGCCGCCTTCATAGTTTCCACCGTGACAAGACAGACAGTTGTCTTTATATGCTTGTTCCGGATCAAACTCACCGCTTGAAGCCTGTTCGCCTTCCCCGCCTGCTTTTTCACCGTGTTCCGCTTCTTTCGCTTTTTCATCAGCATTGTTAAGGCCTTCTAAAGACATGAAGAATATAAGGCCGATCCCCATAGCCATGATCAGAATGAATGGAATAATTGGATTACGATTCATGATTTAACCTCCTTTATGTACAACTTCCAAATTAGTGCTATTAAACACTATATATTTTACTTTAAAAAACGACAAAGGAAAAGTACTATCAATTAACTTTTCCATCTTTCTCACAAATTAGACACATTTCATGATTTTTTTATCATGATTCGAACATATCTGAAGTTAAAAATTAAAGAGAAGAGCTCTCAGGTGCTTACATTTGCTGACCCTCAAGCTCTTCGACAAACTTTTTATATTATGGACAACCGATGAGTCTGGAAATGACCATTCGTTGAACCTCGGATGTTCCTTCCCCGATTTCAAGAAGTTTGGCGTCACGCATATATCTTTCTACGTGATATTCTTTCATGTACCCGTAACCTCCATGGATCTGGATTGCTTCATCCGCTACTTCCATGCTGATTTCAGAGGCATATAATTTACACATCGATGCTTCTTTCGAGAAAGGTCTGCCTTGATCCTTAAGCCAGGCAGCTTTATGAACCATAGTGCGGGCAAGCTCGATTTTCATTGCCATATCTGCCAGCTTGAACTGAGTGACTTGGAACTCTGAAAGAGTTTTTCCAAATTGCTTTCTTTCCTTTGAATATTGCAGCGCCTTCTCATAGGCCGCCTGAGCGACCCCTACCGCCATTGCACCGATTCCTATACGTCCCCCGTCAAGAGTGACCAGGAACTGTTTGAAACCATCTCCACGCTTACCTAGAAGGTTTTCTTTCGGTACCTCAACATCTTCCAGCACCAATTCAGTCGTATTCGAAGAATGAAGACCCATTTTTTCGTAATTATCGATTACAGTGAATCCCTTTGCCTTGGTTGGAGTGATGATTGCACTGATTTCCTTTTTTCCATTCTCCCTGCCTGTGATAGCCGTCAAAGCCAGGTGGTCAGCATAGCTCGCATTAGTGATATAACACTTATTCCCGTTGATCACCCATTTATCGCCTTTGTCTTCCGCGGTTGTTTGTGTACCTCCTGCATCAGAACCTGCATTCGGTTCTGTCAGTCCGAAAGCCCCGAAAGATTCTCCTGTACAGATCGGCGTAAGGTACTTTTCCTTTTGGTCATGAGTACCAAATAAATTAATGGGTGCCCCCCCGAGAGATATATGTGCGGAATACGTAATACCGGTTGAAGCACAAGCCCTGCTTAACTCTTCTGTCACTATGGCAAAACTGACCGTATCGGCTCCCGCCCCTCCATACTCTTCTGGAAACGGCAGACCCATCATCCCCAATCCTGATAGCTTTTTAAAGATTTCCTTGGGAAATTCTTTCGTACGATCCCTGTCCAATGCACCCGGAGCCACTTCTTCCTCTGCAAATTCCCTGATTGTTTTTTTAATCATTGCCTGTTCTTGCGTTAAATCAAAATTCATCCTTATCCCCCTTGTAGTAACTTGATGAATGAAGCCTGAAGGTGTTCAGACTCTTTTCCAATCGCGCCTTCAGCAGTCTATCAAGATTTCTATGAATGCGCTCTCATTCCTATTATAAGAGGGAACGGTGAATTTTCTCAACTTTAAAAAACTTTTTAACATTCTGAAGTTATAGTAATATAGAAATAATCAGTACAAGACTTCCTATTCCCCCAGATAAAGTGAAATAGATCCGCCTTTGTCCCAATCCCAGGACAATCCATAACAAACAATTCGAAAAGAGGACAGCATATGTACTGAAAGGGGAACCCTGAAATATCTCCTCCGTTAGATCAATGGATCCGAGTAGAATGATGAAGGATGCTGAAATGAGTATAGCAGCCATTGAAACTTTTTTCTTAGAATAATAAATTCCCATTCCATATAATAATACGACAAAACATGTCAAAATCGCTGTTTGCAAAACGACTGATAATTCAGTAAAATGAATGACAAATAACGAAATCGACATAACGACTGCTGAGAAAAGGATATTCACGGACATCATTTTCATTTTCGCTTTTTTAATCGATGGATTCGAAAGGTTTTCTTCCCCATTGGAATAGAGTGCCATCAAATAATCACAGTATTGATCGGGTAGCATTTTATTCTGCTTCCAAAACTTGATTTCGTTTATAATAACAGCCTGTCTGCCAGGTTTAGATTTGGACATAATATGCTCACTTTCTGTAAATGTTCCTTTATTCCAATTCGTCAGTCCCAGGAATAAACCCTTTAAATTTCATAAAAAAACCTCTACCAAATTAATGATAGAGGTCCGGATTTCCTATTCCAAGAAATCCTTAAGTCGTTTACTGCGGCTTGGATGGCGCAATTTACGAAGTGCTTTTGCTTCGATCTGTCGAATACGTTCACGCGTTACACCGAAAACTTTCCCGACTTCCTCGAGAGTACGGGTTCTGCCATCGTCAAGACCGAATCGTAAGCGCAGGACATTTTCTTCACGGTCTGTAAGAGTATCAAGTACATCTTCGAGCTGCTCTTTTAATAATTCGTAAGCAGCATGCTCTGATGGTGATTGTGCTTCTGCATCTTCAATGAAATCTCCAAGATGTGAGTCATCTTCTTCACCAATCGGTGTTTCGAGCGACACAGGTTCTTGAGCTATTTTTAAAATCTCTCTTACCTTTTCAGGTGTAAGATCCATTTCTTCCGCGATTTCCTCAGGTGATGGTTCACGGCCTAAATCCTGCAGAAGCTGTCTTTGTACACGGATTAGTTTGTTGATCGTTTCAACCATATGAACCGGTATCCTGATTGTTCTCGCCTGGTCTGCAATCGCTCGGGTGATCGCCTGACGAATCCACCAGGTAGCATACGTACTGAATTTATATCCTTTGCGGTAATCAAATTTTTCAACTGCTTTGATAAGCCCCATGTTACCTTCTTGGATGAGATCCAGGAAGAGCATTCCACGGCCTACATACCTTTTGGCAATGCTGACTACAAGACGAAGGTTCGCTTCTGCCAGCCGGCGTTTAGCTTCTTCATCTCCATCTTCAATTCTTTTGGCCAGATTGATTTCTTCTTCTGCCGATAAAAGATCGACTCTTCCGATTTCTTTCAGGTACATTCTTACTGGGTCATTTATCTTCACTCCGGGAGGAACGCTTAAATCATTTAAATTGAATTCTTCTTCCTCTTCCTTTTCCAGCTCATTTGCGCCAGGATCGTCATCCTCATCATTTTCATTGATGATTTCAACACCCTGCTCACCTAATTGCTCATAAAATTCATCCATCTGGTCTGAATCCAGCTCAAACCCGGAAAGTTTATCAGCAATATCCTCATAAGTAAGGACGCCTCTTTTCTTACCTTGGTTTACTAAAAATTCTTTCACCTGATCTACCGATAATTCTGACGCTATTTGTTTGGAACGCGCGGACTTTTCAGCCATGTGTTCCCCTCCTTCCAACTTCCTTGAACAAAACTTTATAGAGACTTACGCAACTGTAAGATTTCCATAGCTATTAGGGCTTCTTTACGATAATCATTCTGCCTTTGTGCTTCTTTTCTTTCAGCTTCTTTTTCTTTTATCTTCAACATCTTTTGGTGTTTTAAAACAGAATGGACATAATCCATTAATTCTTGATCGGAGCATTCATCACTGATTGACATCATTTCTATATCTGTGACAATCCTGCGAAGTTTTTCATCAGGCAGATATCCGATGAATGAACTGGCAGCGGGAGGCAGCCCTTCCTCGTAATAACCTAATAAATACGTAATAATGGCTTGATGCTCATCAATATTCAGGTGCATGCCCGCGAGCCACTCCTGCACCTTATATGCTGTATTTTGATCTTTCAGCATATAGGCAATGAGCCGTCTCTCTGCTGTTTGATATGCAGGCAGTAACTTCATATCCATTTTCGGACGATACGGCTTAGGTGCAGGAACCTGTTTGGCTGGATTTGTCTTTCCTTTCACCGACCCCCTGATTTCAGCAAGCTGCTGCTGAAGGGCATCCATCGAAATATCAAATTCATCCGCAAGGTACCTGATATAGTAATCCTTCTCGACCGCATTGCCCAGAAGCGTGATTTCCTTAAGTATGTCTTCTATATACTGAAGGCGGTCTCCTTCATCATTTAAATTTTTGTTGAGTTTATAATACCGCAGCTTAAACGCCATAAACGTCAAGCCTGCCCCTATTACATCCTTTTGAAATTTCTCTTTTCCATACTTTGAAATGTAGTCATCAGGGTCCAATTGTTCAGGTATCATGGCCACCCGTATCGTTAAATGATGATTAAGAAGCAGGTTACCTGCTCTGAAGGCTGCCTCCACACCTGCAGAGTCACCGTCATAGCAGATGACCACATTATCGGTTAGACGCTTGATCAAACCGATCTGCCCTTCTGTCAATGAAGTTCCCATCGTGGCCACTCCATTATCAACAGATGCTTCGCTGGCGGAAATCACATCGGCAAAGCCTTCAAATAGAATGACTTGCTGTTTTCTTCTTATAATCGCTCTAGATTCATGATAATTATAGAGAATGCGGCTTTTATTGAATATCTTGGTTTCAGGACTGTTTAAATATTTTGGTTCATCATCCGATTGAAGGATCCTTCCTGAAAATGCGACGACATTTCCCTTAGAGTCGGTTATGGGGAACATGATCCTGCCCCTGAAACGATCGAGGAATGACTGATCTTTTTCCCTTCTGACCAATAACCCTGCCGCTTCCATCATTTCGAGGGAATACCCTCTTTTTTGAAGGAATTTTACGGTGAAATCCCAGCTTGGCAATGACCATCCAATCTGGAATTTCGTGATGCTTTCGGTAGTAAAGCCCCTGGCGATCAGGTATTCGAGAGCTTCCTGCCCCTCCTTTGTGTTTAACAGAAGATGATGGTAAAATTTACTTAATAGCTCATGAGCCTGCATCATTTGTTTTTCATCTTCTTGAGGAGGCGCTTCTGTTTCACTGGAAGCCCTGACGGTGATTTCCTCACCCACTTTGCTGCCCAGTTTTTGCGCAGCCTCTATGAATGAGAGACCGTCAACATCCATCAAGAATGTAAAAGCATTCCCTCCGGCACCGCATCCAAAACAATGAAAGATCTGTTTGTCAGGTGAAACGGAGAATGATGGAGTGTTTTCTCCATGAAATGGGCACAGGCCAAAGTAATTGCGTCCTTGCTTTTTTAACTGTACATAATCACTGACAACATCTACGATATCCGTAGAGGATAATATTTTATTTATTGTTTCTTCAGGGATTCTTTCAGACACTGTATATCACCTGGTTTTTCATTTCCCTTTTAATCCATTCGTTACGAATGATTATTTTCCTGCAATCTTCGACAAAATCCTCTCGAATTGCGATGAAAATTCTTTCCGGTCATTATTCGTAAAAGATTTTGGTCCTTTTCCATAATTCCCTTTCCGTCTTTCCTTCGCTGCAACGTAACGGTAATCAAGCGCCGTCACAATACTCTCTTCTCTGTAGACCTTTCCCCTCGGGGATAAGGCATAAACTTTTTTCGGCAGTACCAGGCTTGCGAGTCCTATGTCCTGGGTCACGAGAATATCATTCATCCGGACATGGTTCATGATGTACAGGTCTGCCGCTTCTTTCTCACTGTCCACATACACCCATCTCCCCTCATCTGGAGTATTCTTCTGATGAGCATGGGAAGCAACAAATACCACTTCAAAACCATAATCCTCCGAAATCCGAATGATTTCCGGTTTGACCGGGCAAGCATCTGCATCTACAAAAACTGTAGATTTTTGTTTGCTATTACTAACTATTCTACATCACTCCGCAATATCCTTCTCTCCACAGGAACTTTTCCTTGGAATTCAGGTAAAATATCGAAAAAAATCGAGACGAGACTTGACATATCACAATAATTAGTTTATTCCTTAAGAGTTTAGTCTAAACCTATTTTAAATATTTTTTATCACAATTTTTTATTATAGTATAATCGGACGGGTTTGACCACTAATTTACCTGAAAGAATTTTCGGGGGTGTTTCGTAAGCGTATCATCCCCAAACAAAGAACGATCCCTTCCGTTCGGCACGGGGGATCGTTCTTTGTCATGAGCCGTTTGACCGCTGATAAATGTTCGTAATAATATTTGCGGTTTCTTCCACAGCTTTATTGGTCACATCAATGACATGACAGCTCATTCGTTTTGAGATTTTCTCGAAATATTGGAGTTCTTCCTCTATCCGCTTGATATTTGCGTAACTGGCTTCATCATTGAGACCCAGTGATTTTAACCGTTCTCTACGAATCGTATTTAACTTCTGAGAAGAGATTTTCAACCCGAAACATTTCTTTGGAGAAACCTTAAAAAGTTCTTCAGGAGGATCTACTTCGGGTACAAGCGGAACATTCGCCACCTTGAATCGTTTATGTGCAAGATACTGTGAAAGAGGTGTCTTGCTTGTTCTTGAAACGCCTACCAGCACGATATCAGCTTTGAGGATTCCCCTTGGATCTCTCCCATCATCAT
>NZ_JABMCR010000081.1 GCF_013179555.1 Bacillus haikouensis | reverse complement strand
CTGAGCCAGGATCAAACTCTCCGATAAAAGTTTGAATAGCTCTTGTTTGCAACGATTCAATCGTTGCGGTAAATCTAGAATTAACGTTGACGTATTGTCTTGTTTTGTTCAGTTTTCAAGGTTCAATTTATTGATGCGCTCCGTTTGAAGCGACTTTATTAATTTATCACATCTTTATGTGTGAAGTCAACTGTTTTTTAAAATTATTTTTCAATGCGTTTTCGAGATAACCGATAGCGCAACAGCGACGATTAATAATATACCAAGATTTTTTTACGGGGTCAATACATTTTTAAAGATTTTTTTACAACTTATTAAATTCATGACAATTGAAAGCGGCTTTCCTTGGACCGGCCGTTCTTACCGGCAGGTAATCCAATTAAAAAGCCGCTGATCAGATTAATACTTTTCTTTTTTGTCATTTCTCGTTTTCATATATTTGAGGCATTCTGTATGACTTGCAAATCTGCGGAATAAAGAAAAAAGGATTTTATATCGTTCGTCCATGGCCCGCTTCACAATTTGATCAATACGGGCATCTTTCAAGTCAAAAAGGATTTCATCCATTTCTCTTTTTATCAGATATTCCAGTTCTTGTCTTTCTCTGTCATCAATCATTAACCCCAGCAAGTAAGTCACCCCTTTATGTTGTTATTTGTAGTTTTTTCCATACGAAGGGTTTTATAATCACATTTTTTTCTGAAGTTAGATATTTTTTCTGGGGACATGCATATCTTTAATAGAGATATACGTCACGGAGGGATTGTGTAATGAATGTTTTCTATACCGTAAATGCGAAAAGAATAAAGCAGATCACTCTTGTAATCGTCATCTCGTTCTTTACTGCTCTGTTTGTTTACAGCAGTACGCTCTCTTCTGTTCCCGTATTTGGGACGAAGGATGGACCGAAGGCAATTTATAAAGGGGAAAAAGGCGTAGCTTTAACATTCAATATCGGATGGGGCGATGAAAAGGCAGAGCCGATCCTGAAGGAACTAAAGAAATTAAACGTTCAATCGGCCACTTTCTTCCTATCAGGAGCCTGGGCTGAACGCCACCCTGATCTCGTTGAGCAAATTGTAAAAGCAGGATATGAAATCGGTAATCTTGGTTATGCATATTCGGATTACACCGACATGGAACCAAATAAAATCAGACAGGATATCTTGAAAGCTGATACCGTTTTTGAAAAGCTGAATGTGAAAGACGTAAAACTGCTTCGTGTGCCTACGGGTCACTTTAACAAAGAGACATTAAAAGTGGCAGACGGCCTCGGCCTGACTGTTGTTCACTGGAGCGTAGATTCTAAGGATTGGACCAACCCCGGGACAGATGAGATCGTTGAAAATGTGAAAGATGCCAAAAAAGGGGATATCATTCTTCTTCATGCTTCCGATTCGGCAAAGCAGACCCAAAAAGCGCTGCCTGATATTGTTAAGATTTTGAAGGCGAAAGGGAACTTTGTGAGCGTGTCTGACATGGTTTCAAACGGTGATGCAAAATCGACTTTAATACAATAATCAAAAATCCCTGAAAGAGCAGGAGCTCTTTCAGGGATTTTTGTTAATTTTTCTGCTGTTTATTTTGTCTGTCGCTCCTGGATTGCTCGATGTATTTAGGAAGTTTCAACAGCTGATATGCGTTACATACCACTAAAGCGATAAGCATTAGGTACAGCCATTTAATGGAGTTAACCAATAAGACGGGCAGCCACTCAAGCGTAGTTACAACCACCATGAAGAACAACGCAGATATGAACGTATTGGTCCTGGCTTCCGATTGTTGATTCTTCAAGTACGCGACAAGCATTCCCACCAACAGGATCCCGATTCCCAGGAGGATATACGGGGTGTATGATGCACCTTCTTCTGCGAAAGCTCTGAATCGGAAGTAGATAAGGTCGAATAGTACAAATGCAATTAAAACTACCTGTACCGAATTCCAGAAACTTTTGAACATCCCCAGTCCAAACTGGTGAATCGTCAAATAGGCAAAGTAGCCCATTTGGCTGATGACACTGAATGTAAAACCTACAAATAAAAACCATAACAGGCTGGATAATAATCCGATCATATTTCCATCTTGAACATAAGGGCTGTATTGATCCCATCTAATGAAAAGAGACGCTATAGCCGTTACCGCTCCACCAATGATTAACGTATGTACAAAAAAACGAATCCAATTTCGGATGGTCACTTCATTTTTCCTCCAAATATAAAATATACACTCTGTTGATTGTACCAACGCGACTTTAAAAAATCTAGGTTCCAGTATTGGTTGTGTATATTTTTTTCTAAATTTCTCATATTAAAGGTAAGGGAATTTGTATGGAAGGAGCCTACCCATGAAAAAATATTCCTTTCTTTTTCTACTGGCCATTTTCCTTTTAACCGCTTGCGGCGGAGGGGGAGACACAGGCAGCAGTAAAATGGATTATGAAGAAACCAAGAAAATGGTTGTCGATATATTAAAGACAGATGATGGAAAAAAAGCGATTCAAGAAGTGATGGCAGATGATAAAATGAAGTCAGAGCTTATTATGGATCAAAAAGTGGTGAAGGATACCATTTCAAAAACCCTTACCTCCGATAAAGGCACTGAATTCTGGAAAAAGTCTTTCGAAGATCCCAAGTTCGCTGAATCCATGGCAAAAAGCATGAAGGACGGCAATGAAAAGTTACTCAAGGACCTGATGAAGGATCCGGAGTATCAAGGGATGATGATGGATTTAATGAAAGATCCTGAATATCAAAAGGAGTTAACAGAGGCCTTGAAGAGTAAAGAGTACCGTGAGCATCTTCAAAAAGTAGTCCTCGAAACGTTTGAAAGCCCGTTATTCAAAGCCAAGATCCAGGATATCCTCCTTAAAGCAGCCGAGGAAGCCGGCGGCGGAAAAGCGGAAGAAGGCGGCGGTGGGCAAGGCGGACAAGATGGCGGCGGACAGGGTGATTCTTCAGGTGGCGGTGGAGGCGGCGGTCAAAACGGCAGCTGATCCAAAAAAAGGACAAATGGTCAGGGAAGACATTTCCTCAACCATTTGTCCTTTTCATTTTGTTATGACAATTTCTCAATAACTTTATGTGCAATTTCCCCGTAAATCTGACCAAGCCTGTGATCCTCTGCATAAATCGACGGAGCGAAATCTTCTTCATTCCAGTCAGGCTGCTGCAATGGCAGTTTGCCCAGAAGGTCCGTACGTAATTCTTCTTTCAGTTTTTCACCGCCGCCTTGACCGAATACGAATTCCTTCTCACCGGTCAGCTTGCTTTCAAAGTAAGACATGTTCTCAACCACACCCAGAATATCGTGATCGGTCTGTAATGCCATTGCCCCGGCACGAGCCGCAACAAACGCTGCAGTCGGATGAGGGGTAGTTACGATGATTTCCTTACAGTGCGGCAGCATCGTATGAACATCCAGTGCCACATCACCCGTTCCTGGAGGCAGATCAAGCAGCAGATAATCCAGGTCGTCCCACTCTACTTCGGAGAAGAAGTTATTCAGCATCTTTCCAAGCATCGGCCCTCGCCAAATGACAGGTGCATTGTCTTCAACAAAGAAGCCCATAGAAATGACTTTAACACCGAACCGTTCTACTGGAATAATTCTTTCCCCGCGTACAACCGGACGCTTGACGATTCCCATCATGTCAGGGACACTGAATCCGTAAATATCCGCATCAATCAGCCCTACTTTTTTTCCTTGCCTGGCAAGTGCGACTGCCAGGTTGACAGATACAGTGGATTTGCCGACTCCTCCTTTACCGCTTGCAATTGCGATAAAAGTCGTTTTACTCGCCGGTGATAATAAATCCGTGCCTTCTCCGCCCGTCCCTCTGTGTTTTTCAAGTTCTTCCTGAGGCAGTTCGGTAAAACGGATTCCAACAGACTCCGCTCCGTTGTCTTTTAATAATTGGACAACCTTCTGCTGGAACTGCAGCTGTTCGCCTGACCCGGTTTTCGCAAGTGCAATCTTCACACTTACATGTGCTTTTTCTTCTTTCACACTAACTTCGACAACACCATTGGTTTCTTTTAATGTTTTATGTAAAAAAGGATCTTCTAACCCGGATAAAAGATCGCGTGTCTGCTGTTCTGTTAACATGAATAACCACCCTTTTTTATGTATTCGGTTACAACTACAATCAGTATAACATATCGTTATCAGAAATAACTGTTAAAAGGGTTGGAATACTTTTCTTGAATATCTTTTTGGAATGCGCAGGTGATTCTTACTATAAAGAGCTTTCGGAAATGTACGCAGTCCGTTCCTTTGCGCTTCAGGCATTTGCTTTCCGCGGGGAGGAGAGCGAGCCTCCTCTGAGTAAAAATGGCCTGCTTGGGTCTCGACCTTCTCTATATCCCGCAGGAGTCAAATGTCTTCCAGTTCTATAAGCAGCAACACTTTCCGATAGAAGAATCTACCTGCCGGCACAAAAAGAGCTGCCATTGCTGCAGCTCTTTTTGTCATTGTTGATTAGTCATATGTTTCTGGGCAAAAATCAATCCATTATTCAGGGAACTGAATGTTCTCAGCTCCTTTAAGTCGATTCCCAGGTTGATGAGCGTCTGGGCGATTTCCGGACGTATGCCGACGAGTATGCACTCGGCTCCAAGAAGCCCTGCAGCCCTTGTGGATTCAATGATACCTTGAGCAGCGAATGTATCCAGTACAGGAACCCCCGTAATATCAAGAAAGACAATGGAAGAGTGGTATTTCGTCACCCCTTCAAGCAGGTTTTCTTTAATGCGGTTGATCCTTTCTTCATCGATATGACCGACTAACGGCATCACCGAAATATAATCATATAACTGAATGACGGGAGCAGATAGTTCAACCAGCGTTTTCTTCTGGGCCTTGAACGTTTCTTCCCATGTGTCTGTACACTTGCTGATCATGTTATTAAATACCGGATCGAACCACCGATCAATCTCATCATATATTTCCAGCACTTCTTCTTTCGTTAAGTCATCATTCATCAGGACGGTTAAAGCGGCCCTTCTGAACGACTGATATCCTGCTGAAATATATTCAAGCGCTTTATTGTGTTTAACTATTTTTCTATACAGATCATCGAAGTACTTGATAAATCTTTCATTATCCTGTTGAAGGCTGTTATAAATCGATTCAAACAACTCGGCCTTCACCTGTGTATTCTCGTAATACGATATATTCAACTTGTCCGTTGTTTCTTCCAGGTCCTGGACCCACCTGGTATAAAGATCATCATGATGCTGATCGAGTGCTTTTACAATTGTTGCATTCATCATTTTCCTACCTTCCTATCCTGAAGAACTTAAGACGTTATTGTAAGTGTAGACTACTTATCGGCTTCTAATACTCCATACCCTGTCCCTGCTCATTCTTAACTTGGTTTTGATTTATATAACAAAAAAGCCCCTCCTGATTCAGGAGATGCTCTCATAATCAATCTTTTTCGGTTAAGTAGTTCAAGACACCCTGATAAATAGAAGCCGCCACTTTTTCCTGATAATCGCCGTCCAAGAGATTCGAACGCTCTTCAGGGTTTGAAAGGAAACCGATTTCCACCAAAGCCCCCGTTTTTTTCGCGTGCTTTAGGATATAGACACTTTGAAGCCCTTTCGCTTCCCGGCTCGTGTTTTCTAAATTCCGGGTGATTTCTTTCTGTATGGCTTTTGAAAGGACCTTGTTTTCCTCGAACTTCGGATTATAGAAGGTCTGTGCGCCGCTCCACTTCGGGGAAGGAATGGAATTTAAATGAATGCTTAAAAACATATCCGCTTCTGATTCGTTGATCAGGTTCAGCCGTTTGTGCAAGTCCTCTACCTTTCTCCGGCTGTACCCTTTTGTATTTTCATCCGCTAAATCCTTGTCTTCTTCCCGGGTCATTATAACAAGAGCTCCCTGCTCCTGCAGATAATCCCTGATCATCAGGGATACGTTTAAAGCGATATCCTTCTCCAGTGCTTCTTTATCCCCAGCTCCCCCATCAGGACCCCCATGACCCGGATCGATATATATAATCTTTCCTGACAAGGGAAGATTCCACGAATCCCATGTATCCTTGTCGAGGATTTTATACTGAATGATAAATAACAAGAGCCCGAGGGCGGCAATAATCCCTGCTAGCTTCAATTTCTGTCTCATGTCACTCCCCCTATTTCAGTAAAGGCTGGTACCAATGTTTTCTTTACTAAAAATATGGGACAAGAAACAAATTTAGAACAGAAAAAATTAATGAAGACGGAGCTTCAGCCGCTTGATGCCTTTTTCATAGCCTTCCGACCACCAAGTTTCAACAAAGTGCTCACAGCTGAAAAAGATGGATTCGTCTGCCTGGTTGGAGACGCCCATTTCCGACCAGTACAGCCAGAAATTATAAAGCGTATCGATAAAATGCTTTAATTCTTGCTCGCATCTCTGCTTTACCGAATCCCTGCCTTCTCCGTTGTAACCAAACTTACTTGCTTTTCCTCCTAACAGGTAGGCTTCAATCGCGACATCGAAGCAGGCTTCATCGAACCCTTGCTGCATAAAGACGCCGCCTTGAATTTTAATATATCCAAAATGCTTCCTTACACTTTCCTGGAGCATTTTAATTGAAATTTCCTTCAGAAGCTTTCTTTCCGTTTTGATTTGCTTTTCTCTTCTTTTTGTATTGAATGTTGTAATAACGTTCAACGTAAATCCACCCCTTTGAACGTATTTTCCTACTGATGGGATGTCTTCATTCGAGTAACTGTTACCAATTTTGATTAATAAAGACTCCTGAGTACCGCAAATGATTTCCTGTCAAGACTAAGCTTTTTCTGCAGGATTCTTGTCTTGCAATCCACTCAACGCTTGAATGAGTCAATCACCACTTCTATTGATATGATTAATTGCCTCCTTAAATCCTCTTATTTAAAAAATAAAAAGACGAGGCAAATAAATCCTCGTCCTGTTGTTGTTTCATATTATTTTGTGAAATACCATTTCCAGAGAGATACTCCCGTTATAAGGAGAAATATAATGAACCCATACAGCCAAACGGAAAGCATACCGTTAACGAACATTCCTTTCACCCTTTCGCTCAATTAATGTTATACGTCTTTTCAATACTTTCCGTTTTAACGGCTTGCGGCGCTTTCAGTAAAGGAGCAAGTACCGTAATCGTTGCGATACCGATAATGGTGGCGATGGATCCCGCTGTCATCGTACTCGGCACAATCCCTCCGAAGTACAGGATGAGATAAGAAATCAGGCCGCTGATCATCGACCATTCTGCCGCACGGGCAGGAGCCTTTCTCTTTCCATAGACAGCATGGAGAATCGGTCCCATCGTTCCGGCAGCAACACCGGATATGCCGATCCACATGATATCTCCCATGTATGCTGGCGGCTTCAACACGATCAGGAATGCAATCAGTCCGATAAGCGGAACAGAAAGCCGGCTGATTTGCAGGGCTATTTTCTCCGCTTTTGATTCACTGACGTTTACGATCCCTTTTTTCACAAGTACTTTTAGGAAGATATCATTGGCAAATACAGTCGAGATCGAAACAAATAACCCATCTGTCGTCGACATGGCGGCAGCGAGGATGACAACTCCCAGAATGGCTACAATGATGGCAGGAAACGCCCAGACTGCATATTCCATTAAAGCCAGATCAGGTGCTGTGATCGAATTGCCGAGTGCAGCCCTGCTGTAGATTCCTCCGAATAGGACAAACAGTGAGAATGCAGCAGCAATCACATAGGTGAGAATCATTTTTCCCAAATCCTTTTCACTCTTCAGTCCCAATACCTTGTTAAACAAATGCGGGGCAGAAGCGAATGCCCACTGAATCACTATGGCTCCTGTCACCAGGCTAAGCGAGGAAAAATGAGCCGAATCTGGATTGAATACCTGAACCAAATTCGTATCCTGTCCGGCAAGCTTGCCGCTGATCCCCTCGAAAGTCGAAGTGACGCTGCCCTTCCAAAACACAACCATTCCCGATATAAAGATAAACACACCAGCTGCTGCCATCATGACCGCTTGTACAGCATCTGTATAAATATCAGCATATGCCCCGCCGCCGAATACGTAAAGAACGATGATCACTGCAATGAAAACCAAGCCGCCCTTATAGGACATCCCCAGAAGATATTCAAAGATGCGGGCACCTGCAACAAATTGTGCAGCAATATAAAAAATGTTAAACAGTAAAATCAGACCTGTACCAACCCTCAGAAAATCACTGTTATAGAAATCCCCGAGCCAATCTGGAAGGGAAAGTGACTTTTGACCGGTATTCAACCTTCTTACCCTTTTGGCAATCATCAAGACGCCGATCGGTCCGCCACCGATCATCGCCAAAAACAACCAAAGATTGGATAATCCCCAATCATGTGACCACCCCGGGTATCCAAGGAATGTTGCAGCGCTTAAATAGGTAGCGGCAAAGGAAAGACCTAGTACATAAGGTCCGAGGTTCTCGCCTCCAATCGCAAAGTCGCTGACACTTTTTGTTTTTTTGGCACTGACAAATCCCAAAGCAAACATTGCGACAAGAAATAGTGCAAATCCTATCCAAGTATATAATGTTAAATCACTCATTCTTTACTCCCTTCTCCTCTCGCATGTGTGATGAGGTTCACTTAAACCTGCACAGGTGCAAGCTTTTTTGCAGGATGATTCTCCCGTAAATGTGCATGGCCTTTCCCGAACATGTTCTCCCTCAATGTTGCTCCTTCGTACTCCTTTCGGTAAATCCCGCGCTTTTGGAGTTCCGGAACCACATGATCAACAAACTCCGAGAATGTACCCGGTGAATACGTCTGGGCGATATTAAATCCATCTGCATCGCCTTCTACTGCCCATTTCTCGATTTTGTCTGCAATTTGTTCCGGTGTACCGATGAACTTCACCGTTCCATTACCAAGACCATGATTTTTAATCGCTTCCCGGAGCGTCCATTTCTTGTTCGGATCTTTTCCATACATATCCAGATTCCCCTGCATCGCATCTGTTTCAATGTCCTCGATGTACTGGTCAGGATCAAATTGCGAGAAGTCAATTCCTGTGTGGCCGGATAAAAGAGAAGCCGTGCCTTCATAGCTGACATGGTTCGTCAATTCTTCATACTTGGCATATGCTTCTTCCTCTGTTGACCCAATGATCGGCAGTACCATCGGGAAGATGAGAATGTCACCCGAATTTCTTCCCTGTACCCTAGCCCGTTTGCGGATATCTGCTGTATATAGTTTTAATCCATCCAGCGAGTGATTTTTAGTGAAAACAGCTTCGGCATGTTTTGCTGCAAAATCCCTTCCCTTTGGAGAAGATCCCGCCTGGAATAATACAGGAGTGCGTTGTGGTGAAGGTTCCACAAGATGCGGGCCAGGCACATTGAAGAATTCTCCCTCATGCTTAATCGAATGAACCTTATCCGGATCCGCAAACGCGTCGTTTTCTCTGTCATAGATCACGGCATCCTTTTCCCAGCTGTGCTCCCAAAGCTTATATACCACTTGGAGAAATTCATCCGCCCGATCGTAGCGGAGCTCCTTTGGAAGCCTTCCGGAAAGACCGAGATTGACCGCTTCACTCTCTAAGTAGGATGTCACGACATTCCACGCGACCCTTCCCCCGGTCAAATGGTCCAAGGTTGATAATTGTCTAGCCAGTGAATAAGGCTGTGCATACGTCGTTGAGATCGTAGGTGCAAACCCGAGATTCTCAGTGACTGCAGCCATGGCGGAAATCGGAATGAGGGGATCATGTGCAGGCAGCTGCACCGCTCCTCTTACTGCAGCGTCATGACTGTTCTCATACACGCTGTATGTTCCAAGCACGTCCGCGATGAACATCGCATCAAATTTACCCCGTTCCAATGTCTGAGCCGCTTCTATCCAATAAGACAAGCTGTTATGTGATGTCCCCCGGTCTTTTTCGTGTTTCCATAATCCTGTTGAATGCGGGGACGGTGAGTTTTGAATAAAGCCGTTTAAATGAATTTGTTTTTTCATCATTGCATCTCCTCTGCACTATTTTTTTCCATGACTGATGGTCACGTAAATAAAACTATTCTTATAATTTTACTTGGTTTAGCAGCGTCGACACTCCACCCGGTGACTATCCAACGCCATTATCCAAATAAAAAAACCTCTCCCGATGAGGAAGAGGTTTCATTCTATACCGCCCTCTCATCTTTCAAGCATACGCTTGCTGGAATTAGCACCTTGTTACAACGTAACGGTTGCTGCGGGATCACGGGACCAGATTCCTCCCCCGGCTCTTGATAAGGAAATGTTCTATTGAGTTAGTTGAATGTAAACTATCATAACGGAGTCGAAATAATCTGTCAAATCAGAATTTAATTTTCTTTTAGTACTGATTTGTGAGAATTGTCATGTGTTTTTGATTGGAAACGCTTACTATATTTTTTAAAAATAGAAAGACGATTTCTGTTAAATTTATTGATGATTCAATCGTAAATGGACATATTATTTGATAAGTTCTCTATTCCTTTAAAGGAATATTGGACTATTTGAAGGGAAGAAATATAGTCATAAAGTCTTTTTTTTGCAGGAAGAGGCAAAAGAAGATGAATAGGGATATCGTGCTTATCAGCTCTATAAAGTTTGTAGCGGAATGATTCAGTGATGTATATCCTGACACAATTATGTGTGGAATGTATGTGAGTGTATTTTCGATTATGTGCAAGAAAACGTTTTTTGTTCGAACTGCCGATTTTTCGCCAAAAACCAGTAGTATAACTTTTAAAAACAACAACTATATTTATAAAAAAAGACCCCCAACCAATAGGTTGAGAGTCTCCGTAAGCAGTAATTAACGCTTAGAGAATTGTGGTGCACGACGAGCGCCTTTAAGACCGTATTTCTTACGTTCTTTCATACGAGCGTCACGAGTTAATAATCCAGCGCGTTTCAGAGTACCGCGGTACTCAGGATCAGCTTGCAGTAAAGCACGAGCGATTCCGTGACGGATCGCACCAGCTTGACCTGCATAGCCTCCACCATGTACGTTTACTAAAACGTCATAGTTACCAAGAGTTTCAGTTGCAACTAGTGGTTGCTTGATTACTTCTCTTAGTGCTGCGAATGGGATATATACTTCTACTTCACGATCATTGATAACAATGTTACCGTTACCTGGTACTAAACGTACGCGAGCTACTGAGCTCTTACGACGACCAGTTCCGTAATATTGAACTTGAGCCAAGATAATAACCTCCTCTTATTAATTATCCACGAAGTTCGTAAACTTCTGGTTGTTGTGCTTGGTGTGGATGCTCAGATCCAGAGTATACATGAAGCTTCTTGATCATTTGACGACCTAAAGAACCTTTAGGAAGCATACCTTTGATCGTAAGCTCTAACATTTTCTCTGAATAGTTTGTACGCATTTCTAATGCAGTACGCTGCTTCAAACCACCAGGGTGGTTACTGTGACGGTAATAGATCTTGTCAGTAAGCTTTTTACCAGTCAATTCAATTTTTGAAGCGTTAAGAATGATTACGTGATCACCAGTGTCAACGTGTGGTGTGAATGTTGGTTTGTGTTTACCGCGTAGAACTGAAGCGACTTCACTTGCTAGACGACCTAGAGTTTTGCCTTCAGCATCTACAACGTACCATTTACGATCGATTTCGTTGGCTTTTGCCATATACGTAGTACGCATGAGTTTACCTCCTATTAAATGAATCCGTAGTATTTATTTTCTAATCACAATAAGATTCCGGGGCTTATCGTGGGGTTAATATCATACCATATGCTATAATATCTTGTTCTAAAGCGAATGTCAAGGGAATGTTACACCTGGATTAGTTGTTTTAGTAAAAAAATTATTTTTCTAAATGAATCTATTCTTTGTCACCCTTATAATCTACCTTCCAAAGATAGAGCCCGTGCGGCGGGGCGGTCTTTCCCGCCTGGTTCCTGTCCTTAGAGTCAAGGATCTTCTTCATGTCCTCACTGCAAAGATTCCCAGAACCTACCTCCAGCAGGGTGCCGACCAGGATTCTGACCATATTGTACAGAAAACCATTTCCTATAAAGGAAAATACAATATCGTCTCCCTGTTCTGTTATGGTGATACTGTGAAGAGTCCTTACTTTGTCTTCCACTTCGGTTTTGGCAGAGCAAAAGCTTGTAAAGTCATGCTCTCCTATTAAATTCAGTGCCGCCTTTTTCATCTCCCCGATTGAAATCGTAAAAGGATAATGAAGAGCGAAATGACGATGAAAGGGACTTCGGGATTCCGCTGTATAAACTCTGTAACGATATTCCTTCTTTTTCACGGAAAACCGTGCGTGAAAGTCATCAGACACAAGTTCAGCATTCTTGATCGTTATTTCATCAGGCAGCCGTGTATTCAACACGACCGGCCATTTCGCTTCAGGAATCGTTAAAGGTGTATCAAAATGAAATACCTGCCCGTGTGCATGGACACCTGCATCCGTCCTTCCTGAAGCCGTGACGCGTATCTGCAACCCTTTATGGATTGCGCTCAGGGTATCTTCAAGAACCCCTTGTACGGTCCGCTGGTTAGGCTGTATCTGATACCCGTGAAAATCGGTGCCGTCATATGAAATCGTACATTTTACACGCTGCATTTCGTTCCCTCCCCTATCCTCTGAAGAATAGCAGCAAGGCTGTCAGGATACCAAGTACAACCAGGGCACCAGTATCTTTTTTATGCCAGGAAAGAAGCCTGTATTTCGTCCTTCCTTCGCCGCCCTGATAGCCTCTTGCTTCCATCGCCGTCGCCAGGTCCTCTGCACGCTTGAACGCACTCACGAATAATGGGATGAGCAATGGAATGATTGCCTTTATGCGTTCTTTAATCGGCCCGGATGAAAACTCTGCACCCCTGGCGATCTGAGCCTTCATGATTTTATCCGTTTCTTCCATCAGGGTCGGGATGAAACGTAAAGAGATCGACATCATCAGCGCAAGTTCATGGACGGGGAATTTTACTTTCCTTAGCGGATTTAATAAAGTTTCCAGCCCATCGGTAATCGTGATCGGGGATGTCGTCAGCGTCAGTAAAGACGTTATCAGAATGAGGTAAAAGAATCGCAGAGATATGAAAATACCCTGACGCAATCCTTCCTCATGGATTTTAAGAAACCCCAAATCCAAGATGACCCCGCCTTCTTTTGTGAAAAACACATGCAGGAAAAACGTAAACAGAATCAGCCATAGAATGGGTTTCAGCCCTCCGATGATAAATCGGATGGGAAGATTGGAAAAGATAAGTGCAGTAAGCGTAAACGCGCCTAATATCGCATACGTGATAAAGTTATCAGCTAAGAACACGACACATATAAATCCGAAAATAAAGAGCAGCTTTGACCTCGGGTCCATGCTGTGAAGAATCGAGTTGGCCGGTACATAACGGCCGAAAATCATTTTCTCCATCATAGGGAGCCACCTCCCTTTTCAGAAGAACGAACAGCTTCGGCGAGTTCTTCAATCGTCAAACAGGTAACACCGAGTTTCCTCCCGATCCTTTCTTCTAGCTTGAATTGGAAACGGACGACATCAGGGACATCGAGCCCCATCTCGAACAATTCCTCAGGGCTCGAGAAAATGTCTTGTGGTGAGCCCTTTCTCTTTAGCTGTCCCTTCTGCATGATGACAATTTCATCGGCATAGTGAGCAGCATCTTCCATACTATGGGTGACCAGGATCGTGGAAAGGCCTTTTTCTTTATGAAGATCATAGAACATATCCATGATCTCTCGCTGCCCACGCGGATCGAGGCCGGCTGTAGGCTCGTCCAATACGAGCACATCAGGGTTCATGGCAAGTACCCCGGCAATGGCTACCCTCCTCATTTGACCACCTGATAGATCGAATGGGGATTTATGAAGAATATCCTCTGAAAGACCGACTTTTACAATCAGTTCCTTCGCTCTTTCTTTAGCCTCTTCCTCAGAGACTCCAAAGTTCATCGGACCATAGCAAATATCTTTCAGTACCGTTTCTTCAAACAATTGATGTTCTGGAAATTGGAAGACAATCCCGACTTTTTGCCTGACCGGTTTCAGGCTCTTCATTTTCTTTTCAGGGCTGATTTCATATTCCCCAACCTTAACAAGTCCTGATGTGGGCTTTAGCAGTGCATTCAGGTGCTGCAGCAATGTTGATTTTCCTGATCCCGTATGACCGATTACAGCCAGAAACTGGCCGGAAGGAATGGAGAGAGTGATATCTTCAAGAGCCAGTTTTTCAAATGGGGTCTTATACGAATAACGATATTCTACTTGTTGAAATGAGATATGCATAACTCGTTCACCAGCTCTTCTTCTGTAAAATAGGTTTTAGTTAATGGAACCCCCGTATTCTTCAATGCCCCTGAAAGCTTGATTATGAATGGAGAATCAAGTCCCAATTCCATTAGTTCATCCTCCATCAGGAAAATCTCTTGCGGAGTCCCTTCCTTAAAGACTTCTCCACGATTGAGTACAATGATTCGATCAGCCTTCGCTGCTTCTTCCAGGTCATGTGTAATGGAAATGACAGTGAGATTCTCTTTTTCTTTAAGATTTCTGACCGTCTCTAGTACTTCTTTCTTCCCTTTCGGATCAAGCATGGATGTAGATTCGTCCAGTATGATGATATCCGGCTGCAAGGCCACCACTCCGGCGATTGCCACCCGCTGCTTCTGTCCGCCTGATAAATGGTGCGGCTCTTGATCAAGAAAATCTTCCATATGGACACGTTTTAAAGCGTCATTCACTCTTTGTACCATTGATTCATAAGGTACCCCATGGTTTTCTAACCCAAAAGCCACATCATCTTCCACTGTAGCACCTACAAACTGATTATCTGGATTTTGAAAGACCATTCCAATTTTAGACCGGATATCCCAGATTGATTTTTCTTCAAGGGTAATACCGTCTACCGTTACATCTCCCCTTTCCGGGAAATGCAGCCCATTCAACATCTTCGCAAGTGTTGATTTACCGGAGCCGTTATGGCCGACAATCGCTAGCCACTCCCCCTGCTCTACATGGAGGCTGATTCCTTCCAAAGCATATGCTTCCTGATCCGGGTAACGGAAATAAACATCATTTACCTTAATCATCTCTCGCATGATAAAACCTCCTCTACGCTCATCGTTTCTCAGCTGAATTTCAGCTCTACTCTGCTATTTGTAGTCTTTTAAAAATAGATTTCTGTGTATGATCATAGCAACAATCTTCCCAAAAACATTATGATTGTTGTATAAAAAAATGTCACGAAAGCAAGTTGATAGATATTCACAATATCAGATCGGACAACAGTCTATATATAATGAACAGTTAAAGCTGATTGCTAATTTCAACTAGTTCCAGCGTTTGATTGGAGTGGAAGGCGCAGACTCCCTCGGGAAAAGCGAAGCCTCCCACGGAAATCAATAGCGGAATTATTAGCCATAAATAAATAATAGCAAATTTCCATATAAATAAAAAAAAGCCTGCACCCCGACCAAAGAAAAGAATTCTTTTCTTGTTCATCCATGAACAGCTTCTATCGTTATAGAAGTCGGAAGGGGTGCACGAGCTAGACGAGACAGCCGTACTGCTCATCGTAACGCTCTGCTTTTCATCATTTATCATGCACTTATACAAAAAGGGCAAAGAAGCAGTTAAGGATTAACTGTCCCGCCCTTAATGTTAGTAGTCACGAATTATTAAACTAATTCGATGATTGCCATTGGAGCACCGTCACCACGGCGAGGACCAACCTTCATAATGCGAGTATATCCGCCTTGACGCTCGTTGTAACGAGGAGCGATGTCAGAGAATAACTTTTGAAGAGCATCTTGGTTGTTTTCAGCGTTTGCAATTTCATTACGAATGAATGCAGCAGCTTGACGACGTGCGTGAACATCACCACGTTTGCCTAATGTGATCATTTTTTCCACAACTGAACGAAGCTCTTTCGCGCGAGTTTCAGTTGTTTCAATACGCTCATTAATGATTAGGTCAGTAGCTAAATCACGTAGCATTGCCTTACGCTGGGCACTAGTACGTCCTAACTTTCTGTAAGCCATTAAGGGTTCCCTCCTTTGTTGAAACTATCTATCTAAAATGATTATCAATCGTCTTTACGCAGTCCTAATCCAAGG
>NZ_JABMCR010000080.1 GCF_013179555.1 Bacillus haikouensis | reverse complement strand
ATTCGCATCCATGTTCCCCTGCTGCCCTTTGTCGAATGCTTTTTGCATGACAGAGAGAACATGCTGATCTTTGCTCGGTTTAGTATTCAAAAAGACAACCTCCTACATTTTCTAACAATTTCTTTATACTTTAATACACTATTTGCCGAAATTTCAAACATCAATTTATTGTTATATTACCAGATTTATACACATATAAAAAGTAGAATTATGTCAAAATAATGACTATTTTACTATTTTTACTTTAATTTTTTTGGACGATATAGAATTAGGATAGTGCTATACTATTTAATGGTTTTAAATGAAGCAAAGCTAAAAGGTCTATACACGCCAGTTAAAAATACCAAAATTAGGAGGGATTTTTTTGTTTTCAACCCCGGAAGAAATCATGGAAAAAAAGAAAAACCGCAAAATTTTGATGTACATAAGCATTTTTGTTGCAACGATTGTTGTTATAGTGGGGACTACTTATTTAACATATAACCTTTAAAAAGGCGTCTTTTGGCGCTTTTTTTTATTCCATTTTTCTATTATTCTACAATATATGGAAAACTTCGATAATTTCCGCTAGAATAGAAGTTACATCCCATTTTGATGGAGGGCCTTCAGCATGCATAAAGAAGTAAAGCTTTTAAAAGGACTAAAACAGCCTTCATTCTTTTTTTACCAGCTTAAAGAAATGGAAGCACTAAAGGGATACAGGAAACGTATTTTCAATCTTTTTCTGCTATCCGCATTTATCTTCGGACTTATATCCGCTCTTGGGATAGGAATGGATCCTCTTTCAAAAGAATTGACCAAGCTGTCACCACCATCTTACGAACTAGAGAAATTCATGTTTTTCCTGGGCAGAATCATTGCAGGGATAGTATATGCTGCCATCATCCTGTTCGTACCGGCTGTCATTTACTGGACAATCTCCGAGAAGGGTGAATACCGCAAGCTCGTAATCGTTCAAGCGTTGGTCCTGCTTATCCTTTTACTCGAACGATTAACTTATATCCCATTATCCATGATCTTCTCCCTTGATTGGTTCTCGTCTCCCCTTTCACTGGGGGTCATCGCCCAATACATAACAGCGAAACCATGGGTCATCTATTTCTTGGGAAGCTTCTCGCTATTCAAAGTATGGATCTTTTACATTCAATACAAAGGATTGAAACGACTCACGGAACAAAAGAACTGGCTCATCTGGACAGTTATCCTATTGACCAATTTATTTTTCTGGTCCATCACCGCATTTTTAGCCTACATCGATTTTTCAACATTAATTTAATGTCTAAAGGCTGGGATTAATTATGAATAAACGTAAAGTTTTATATACAGGGCTAACTCTTTCTCTCCTGTTTGTCGGAACGAATGCTTATCTGATCGAAAAAGCAAAGAGCAAGGTTGACCGCGAAGTCCGGATCGAAGAATGGCAGCCGGCCGAAAAGGATGATCTGCAAAAAGAGTTGCCTAAATCCGGTGTTGTCACTTCTGCAGACGAAATCTACCTTTACTTCAATGACGAATTCGGCTCCTTCAAGAAGTTCCTTGTTAAAGAAGGAGACGAAGTGAAAGCGGGCACGCCTCTTTACGAGTATGAAGTAACCGATTTCACAGGACAAAAAGATGTCCTCGAATCGGAAGTTGATCAGCTTGAAGATGAGATCGACAGCATTGAAGACAATATTTCTGATTTGGAACGACTCGAAGGTACTCTTCCTTCTTCCTATGATGAAGAAGAGATGCCCCTTGAAGCAACTGCCCTTGAAACAGAATATGATATAAAGAAGGAAATTGCCTCTCGAGAACTCGAAATGGATCGCTTGGAAAATAAAATCGACAGCCTCGAGCGGCAAATATCCGATCTCGAATCATATGAAACAACGCTGACAGTCGAAAGCAGCGGAGACGGAATCATCAAGGAACTCTCCCACGCCGTCCAGAATCCACTGATTACGATTGCCTCAACTTCGACTATCGTCACAACAGACCTGACTGAAAAAGAAATCATGGAAGTAGAAGAAAACATGAATGCCAAAGTCCAATCGGAAGTCGAAAAGAAAACTCAAAAAGGACTGGTCACAGACGTTTCTTCCCTTCCTAAAAGAGATCCGCATCTGGAAACGGACAGCATGTATCCGGTCGAAATCAAGCTCCAGGATGAAGAGAACAATCTTCTTCCGGGTCATCATGTGCTTGTATCCGTCATTACAGATGAAGTGAAAAATGCTTTAGTCGTACCAGTCACATCGGTAGAAAATTCCAGTCCAAAAAAGCATATCTGGGTGCTGACGGACAAGGGTGACGTCAAAAAAAGGACTGTCGAAACCGGTTTGCAGGTAGACGGACAGATCCAGATCAAATCCGGAGTAAAAGCCGGCGAATATTATATAGTCAACCCTGGGGAAGTTCCCGCACTGAGAAGTGGTGCTTCATTCATTACCGCCCTTGACTGGGATCAGATTAAACTGAGAGATTTGAAAAAAATGGACCGCCCGGATGTCCTGGAAAATCTGCTGCTAGGCATATTAGAAAGAAAATAATATTTTTCGAAGACCTGCTCTCATCCGGAGCGGGTCTTTTTCATACATAGTCTCTTTACGGGTGACGATACTAAGAACATCATCTACAAAGGAGACCCATTCATGAAAACAATCAAACCTGTACTCATCGTCATCATCCTTCTGTCCCTGCTTGCCTTTTCTTTACCCGGCTCCTGCGGTTTCGCTGCCAATCCTGCGAAGAAAAATGTCATTTTTATGATTATGGACGGGACGAATTCCGATATCGTCACCCTCTCCCGCTGGTATAAAGGATCGGGTCTGCATCTGGATAAGATACTCGCCGGCGGCGTACGGACGTATTCGGGGGAATCCGCGATCACAGACTCCGCTGCAGCAGGGTCGGCCATGGCCACCGGAGGGAAAACGCGCGCAGACTATATCGGCATGAATGCTGAAGGCAAACCCGTTCTAACTGTTTTGGAAGCTGCCAGACTGTCGGGCTATGCAACGGGAATCGTCGCCACCTCCCCTGTCCAGCACGCTACCCCTGCCGCATTCACTTCCCATGTATTGGATCGGAATGAATTCGGCGACATCGGCGAACAGCAAGTCTACCAGCAACTCGATGTCATCCTCGGCGGCGGGGCAGCCTGGCTCAAACCGAAGTCTAAAAATACTGTCAAAAACGACGACGGCATGCTCAAAACCAAACAGATTTCCCGCGAAGACGGCGAAAACCTCCTCTCTAAGTTAAAATCCCAATCTCTTTACTCCTTTACTACAACGCGGGATGGACTTTCAAAAAGGAACCCGGAAGAAAAACTGTGGGGAGCATTCGCAGAAGAGGATCTCGCCTATGATTTTGACCGGAAAAAGTTAAAACCGGATGAACCGACGCTTGCCGAAATGACAAGAGCTGCGATTGAAAAGCTTTCCGATAAGGATAAAGGCTTCTTTCTGATGGTGGAAGGAAGCAAAGTCGACTGGGCTGCCCACAAGAATGATCCTGTCGGAATGATCAGCGAGGTCCTCAGCTTTGATCAGGCGGCAGGGGAAGCACTGAAGTTTGCAGAGCAGGATGGCAATACCATGGTCGTTGCGGTCACAGATCACGGAAACAGCGGACTGACACTTGGAAATGCCGATACGGATAAGACATATAAAAGTCAGCCCTTGGAGAATTTCATTGATCCTTTGAAAAAAGCGAAGTATACAGTCAAGGGGGCTACCTCTCAATTGAAAAAGGATCGCTCCAATTTGAAAGAAGTGTTAAAATCCTACGGTCTGACTGGACTAAGCAAAAAAGAGTACTGTGCCGTGGAAGAAGCAAAAAATGTGAAAGACCTGGAGAATGAAATGGTCAAGCTGATGGCAAAACGGGCGAATATAGGATTCTCCACTCACGGACATACCGGTGAGGATGTATTCTTATATGCATACGGTCCGGGAAAACCTGTCGGATTGATTGAAAATACAGCTTTGCCAGCAGTGATGGCAGACTATCTTGGGTTTTCATTGGATACAGGTCCGTTTTCAACATGGTATGTGGATGGAAAGGAATTTTTTAGAGAGCGTGGATATAAAGTGCTGATCGATAAAAGGGATAACAAAAACCCTGAGTTGGTCGTGACTCGAGGTAATGAGGAACTTCGTTTTCCAGAGAATAAGAACGTTTATTTTAAAAATGGCGAGGCTATTGGACTGCAAAGCGTGAATGTTCATAGCGGGGGGACTTTTTATATTCATTTTGAGGAGTAGGGGTTTTGGGTTTGGCACCGGTTCGATTTAGCAGGTTGGCAGGGTGTCAGGCACAAACAGGGCAATTTGTGCCTGGCACGAATGGAATGATTGGTGCCTGGCACCACTGACGTTCCGTACCTGGCGTTTATTCCCGGTATTGTACCTGGTACAATTTGAAGTTTCTGTACCAGGTACAACCCACCCGATTTGTACCTGGTACACCACCCTGCCCCAGACATAAACTTTCATCCCGTCATTCGACATTTCCCGAGAAATATTTCACCTCTACTTCCCGAACTTCTGCACTTTTCCCCTCTCTTATTCCATTCCCCCCACCTTTTACGTTATAATTAAAGAATGCGATTTTATAGATGGGAGAGATTGTTGGATGGCGATTCGGATTGAGGAATTGAAGGATAAATTGATTCCGATGAGTCGGTCGATTCAGGGTGAGTTGAACCCCGGGACTGACGAAGGGCGTAATATTGTCTCTAAAGGGCTTCTTTTGTTTCGCCAGAACCTGGTGTCGAACGTAAAAGTCCGCGATGAGGAAGCAAGTGCCGACGTTCAAGATGTCACGCCTGTTTCTGTGCGCCTCGATTTGCAGTTTCCATTACTGAGCAGATGCTCGTGCCCATACTCGGGATGGTGCCGTCATCGGATGGCCACGTTTTTCATGCTATATAACAAAGTGGCCCGGGTCAGTGAGTGGATTCAGGAATGGCGCAGCCAGGAAAGCTCTCCCGCTGCGGCTGCGGATGATAAATCTTCGCTGAATGAATTATTGAAGAAACACGGCGGTACCGGTGCTCTGCGGAAAGCCAGTGACTTACTGCAGGAACGGAAATCACGGGGAAATACACCAGAGGAATGGTGGATGTTTTTCGAGACGCTCTTACAGAAAGAAGACCTTCAGCTTCTAGAACGCCAGCCCTATTTGATGGACGTCATTATTCAGAATATTTATAAACGATTCAATAAGGAAGCGCCATTTGAACGTGAATGGAAGCCTTTATATCAGCTTTTCGCCACTTTCTTCCTTACATTGAGGGTAGATCTTTTTTTACAAAAGAAAAACATTGAACTGAACCGTGAGCAGTATGCCCTCTTTGATTTTCTCTTGGACCAGATGGAGGATGCGATTGAGAAACTCTCGGTGCACGCCATGCCGTTCAGCTTCGATCCCTTCATTGCATTTTTGAAAGAAAGATCCGCCGAAATGAGCGAGGATCCGAATCACAGTACCACCGTCAAATCGGAAGTGTATCGTTTCATTTGGTACTATCTGTTCAAGCAAAAGGCTTGGCGGCGTGATGAGGTGAAGCGCCTGGAAGCGTCTGAAACGCCTGAGGGCCTATTCATCCAAATTGCCCTCCTTCATCAATATCTGCTTCTTGAAGAGATTGAAAAGGCAGATGAGATGGTGGAAAGGATCGGAACGGAACTTGTCGTATATTCAGAGTTCTGGCTGGTGAAATTCGTGCTCTCGAAACGGTACGAGGCGCTGCTTCTTTTGCTTAAGGCGATTTTGAAAAGACTCCCGGTTTACATCCAGGAACGGGACCATTATGAAGCGTCAAGCTTCGTTCGCTGGTTCGTGCGGAAGCTGCCGGCAGAATGGCTGATGGAAAGGGATCCTCACTTCTTAAGGGAGCTCCTGCTGTCCATGCTGCCATTCAGCTATTACAGCTACACCGAATTCCTGCTTCAAACGAGATCCTACCGCGAATGGGTGGAATTGCAGAAATATATGGGCTATTCCATCCCTGAAATGGAGAATGTCGGTCTTCCTCAAGTGTATAAGGAGTCACCTGAGCTTGCCCTTCCTCTTTATTATAATGGCGTGGTTGATGCGATCGAGCAGAAGAACCGCGACAGCTACAGGCAGGCGGTCCGGTATATGAAGAAAATCAGGACGATTTATAAGAAACTGAAGCAAACGGATAAATGGGATGCCTACCTTGATTACATCCTGGAAAAATATAAGCGATTACGTGCGTTTCAAGAAGAATGCAGAAAGGGAAAGTTAATTGATGCTTAAACTGTCTTCCGTGAAAATCAATGTAGATGCAGCTAAATATGAAGACCGTTTCTTTCTTACCGCAGAAAATGGGAATGGAAACCTTATTCCGCCATCAGAGTGGAAAAGTCAGCTGTTCCTTTGGCATGAGGAATCCAACTATGGAACGCTTCTGAACGACATGATTGTGAGTGACGGGATTGTCGTCTCTAAGTGGCAGCTTCTTTCTCTTCTTGCTCAGGAGCATTTCAGCGGGACGGTGGATTGGGACTGGGACGAAACCGGCCAGGCATGCAACGCGATCGCCCCTGTCATCTATGAAGCAATCGAAGCCGGACGGTGGCTCCCCCGCTTTCAGGAATGGAAGGAAACAGGGCTTCAATTCCATATCCCTGATGAAGTCTGGAAAAACTTCAACGAAGAGTTTTGGCAGCAGGACCTTCCAGAGGGTTTATCCCTCAGCACTCTAACGCAGCAGTGGTTTGAAGGATCTCTGAATGAGGCCATGGCCGCCGGCGGGTCAGAGGCGATGAAGAGGATTCAGAAGTTGAAGGAAAGTACGCTGACTTCCGAAGAGCTTCATGCTTATTTTGATGAGAAGCGCTGGAGTGAATGGATCCGTGGTGAAGAGGATGAGGAACTGCCGTTTTCCATTGGATTGAGGATCGCGGAGCCGCTCGATGAGGATGAAACATGGCAGCTTGAGACGATTTTGCGCGACCGGAAAAAAGAAAAACGGGTGATTTCGTTAGCAGAGGATACTGTTCCCCCCTCCTGGATACGATTTCTGCCTCAGGTGCGGGAAGAGCAGGAACGCTGGTTGAAAATGATGCCGATACTGCGTGATCCAGACGGTTCCTTAACTGATTCCCTGAGCGAGCAGGATGCGTGGGATTTCTTGTCGGTCCTCAGTGAAAAGCTGATCGACCTTGATATCGAAATCCTCCTTCCATCATGGTGGGAAGCGATGAAGGATGCCCAGGTATTGGTGAAAGCGAAGTTGAAAAATACAGACACCAGTTACCGTCCTTCTTTTGTAGGGCTGAACGCCATGCTTGATTTTGACTGGCGCCTGTCCATGAACGGGGTCAATTTATCAGAAGAAGATTTTAATAAGCTGGTAGATGATCAGCGGAGGCTGGTGAAAATCCGCGGCCAATGGATGAAGCTTGATCCGGCGATGATCCGCCGTATCCAGCAAATGATGACGAAAGCGAAACAGGAAGGCATCTCAATTCAGGATATGCTTGAACAGGAGCTGGTGCCAAGGGATGAAGAGGATGACGCTGGTGAGTCTGATGACGAGTATGATCCCTATAAATATGCACGGATTCAACTGGAACTTAATCGTTCTCTGAAAAAACTTGTCAGTCAGTTAACAAATGTCTCTTCGATACCTGTGGTTAAGACTCCTGAAAACTTTATCGGAGAGCTTCGTCCTTATCAGCAGCTTGGGATGAGCTGGATGTTATTTTTACGAAAATTCGGCTTTGGAGCGTGTCTTGCAGATGATATGGGGCTTGGGAAAACGGTTCAGCTCATCACGTATCTGCTTCATGTGAAAGCGGCCGAAAAACCCGAGACGCCGGCTCTGATCATCGCGCCTACCTCGGTTCTGGGCAACTGGCAGCGTGAGATCGAAAAATTCTCCCCCGATTTGAAAGTTCATCTGCATTACGGTCCATCGCGTGCAAAAGAGGAGAAATTTTCTGAACGGATAGCGGATATGGACATCGTCCTCACTTCTTACGGCTTGTCCCATATTGATTTCGAAGAGCTGTCTTTAGTGGATTGGAGCTCCATCTCACTGGATGAAGCCCAGAACATCAAGAATGCGAACACGAAACAGTCGCGTGCGATCCGCAAGCTGACTGGTAAACACCATATCGCACTGACCGGTACACCGATGGAAAACCGGTTGTCTGAACTTTGGTCCATCTTTGATTTCCTGAACCATGGCTATCTTGGCGGGTTTACGCAATACCAGAAAAATTACATTGCACCGATTGAAAAAGATGAATCTGAGGAGAAAGTCCGCGAGCTTCAGGCTAAAATCAAACCGTTCCTGCTGCGAAGGACGAAAAAGGATCCTGAAGTAGAGCTCAACCTGCCGGAAAAAATCGAGCAAAAAGAATACTGCAGCTTAACAGCTGAACAGGCAGCCCTTTATGAGCAGCTTGTTCAGGAAACATTGAGCAAAATCGAAACGCTGAGCGGATTCGAACGCAAGGGATTGATTTTACAGATGCTGAATCAATTGAAGCAGCTATGCAACCATCCGGCTCTTTATCTGAAAGAACCGGATCCGAAATCGATCCTGACCCGTTCCGAAAAAATGCAGAAGCTGAAAGACATCGTGGAAACCGCACTCGAATCCGGAGAGGCTGCACTGATATTCACCCAGTATATTTCAATGGGGGAAATGATTCAGGAAGTCATCAAGAAGGAATTCGCCGTCGATGTTCCCTTTCTGAACGGAAGTATGGCCAAAGGCAAGCGCGATGAATTGGTGGAACGATTCCAGAACGGAGACTTCCCTGTATTCCTTCTTTCCTTGAAGGCCGGAGGAACCGGGTTGAATCTGACAGCTGCCAACCACGTCATCCACTACGACCGCTGGTGGAACCCGGCAGTCGAAAACCAAGCCACCGACCGGGCTTACCGAATCGGTCAGCAACGGTTTGTCCATGTTCATAAGATGGTGGCATCAGGAACACTCGAGGAAAAAATCGACGCGATGCTCGAGAAGAAACAGGCGTTGAATGATGAAATCATTAGAAGCGACCAGTGGGTTACGGAGTTGTCTGATCAGGATCTGCAGTCCCTGCTCGTGCTGGAATAAGTATTTGCAGCAGGATCCCTTTCCGTTTGGGAAGGGGTTTTTTGCTGTTGGCAGGCGGGGTGTTCGCTTTGCAGAAAAGACGGGGGCAGTTTAATATCATTTCCAGAAGGTTCTATATCTCTGAAGTGGACCATATCTCAACGTTTTCCTTGTCTTGCCTCTGTTCCACTAACGATAAACCGAAACATATAAACTCCCCCACGCTCCATCTCCAAAACCACAAAAAAACAGCCGGTTCCACTGGAAACCGACCCTACAAGAAGACATATTGGGGAATTGTATTACTACTTCAATACTTACTTACGATATTCTATTTCTAATGAGGTATGATAGAGGGATAACGCGGTGATAAGATCACAATTGGATTTGAGATAAATACTTATAGGTTGGACAGAAATTGTATGATGAAACAGGATATACGTGTGAAGAGCTCTAAGTTGGGGACATATGCGAAGGATTCCTTAAGATGTGGTTTGCAGGACGGCTTTCGGATAGTCGTAGCCTTGTTCAAGAGCGGTGACCCGTTGGGACAGGTAGAAATTCTCGACGTTTGCCCTTGCTACTTTTTTGATCAGTTCTTCGTTCAATTTTTCCAGTCGGTCGATTCGTTGTTCCAGTGTTTGCAGGGTTGCCACATGTATCTCTCCCTTCTTCTAGAATGGCAGATCGACAGGTTCTTTTGCCGGTGCCTGATCTCTATCAGGCGGCTTCGAATCAAGAAATCTTATCGATTCGGCGACCACTTCCGTGACATAGATCCGCTTGCCTTGGTCATTTTCATAATTGCGGGTCTGGATTCTGCCCGTGATGCCGACGACGGACCCTTTGCGGCAATATTTATCGGTATTGTCTGCAGCTTTATTCCATAGTTTGCACAGGACGAAATCAGCATCGACCTGTCCCTGCTGGTTTTTGAACTGGCGGTTCACGGCAACTGTCACATTGAGGACCGACCTGCCTTCCGCCGTTTTCCTCGCTTCGGGATCCTTGGTGAGCCTGCCCACAAGGGTTACTTGATTGATCACCTTCATTTAACACTCCTTTCTCCTTGGAATGATTTCATGTTACCCCCCCTTCCCACACTTGTAAAATGGCAGATTCACCGATTTCGAAGCATGTTCACCCTCCAATTCGACAAATTCACCTAAGGAGATTTCCCATTTTCAAGCCATAAAAGGGCTGAATATCTGAAATTGCACTTTTTTAACACAATTTCATATTAGGGATTCCATTCCCTCTGTGATATACTTTTTTTAACTAGACTCTTTTCGCATTTTTTGTTGTACATACATGAAAATCCCTGAACAATCCGGATAGTTTGGTTTAAACCTAATTTCGAAAAGAGCACCTGAACGCAATTTATTCCGAAATTTTTCACGAGTACAAACTTTTAAAAAACAGCCTTTTACTAAAACCTATTTATGGGAGATGTTTGTTCATGAAAACCTTTAAAGTGATATCACTTCAGGTAGTGGATAATGATGAACTCCATGATTTCGACATTGAGGACGGTCTGATTATTAATAAAGAGGACGGAAACAGCACTTGGCTTGTGGAAACGTATTTGTCCCAGAAGTACATCGAGTTTTTCCAAAAGGTTCAGCAGCAAAAGGATGATTTGGAAATCCAGGTCGTCATCTCTCATAAAGCGAATGACCCTGCTGCGTTCTTAACGTCCATTCGCAAAATTAAAAAAATAAACGACCGAATGAGTATCTTATTTGAAGGAAAATTAAAAAAGCAGCGTAATGAATATGCCGAGCTTTTATTGGATGATTTGGTCCAAAAAGGGTATACCGGTGATGAACTGGTGAAAGAATTCCGTGAAAAGATGGTGTCTAAGCCTCGAATTGCGGCTGCCTCAAAACCGAGTGTCTAATTTCCCCGAAATATGTAAACTTCTTATAGAGCAGGTATTGACGGTTTGATATAATAAGATTATCGAAACGATTTTATAGGTAGGTGTCCACCATGATCGGAGAAAGAGTGAAAAGGTATAGACAGGAAAAAAGAATGTCTATGACAGAGCTGGCTGAAAAAGCCGGGGTTGCAAAGTCATATCTTAGTTCCATCGAACGAAACATCCAACAAAACCCATCCATACAGTTTCTGGAAAAGGTTTCTGCCGCTTTGGGCATTCCGATGGACGCATTACTACATGACGAATCAGGGGATACTTCAGTTGATCGTGAGTGGATCAAGATTGCTGAGGAAGCGATGGATTCAGGTATAACGAAGGAGCAATTCCGCGAGTTTATCGAATTTAATAAATGGAAACTGGGTAATAAATAAAGTCTTGCAAATGAATTGCAAGACTTTTCACATTTACACGATTTCGTATTCATTCACTGCATTTTTTTTATGACTTTGCAGATACTCTCTAATATCATTTTTTGAAATTCCTGCATCCAGTGCTTGTTTGACTAGTTCAATCCATTCTAAATCCAGTTCACTCTTCTCCAATTCCATTCCTCCCAAAATACAAGTATGTATTTCAGGCAATCCAGCCATCCTAGTTGCCCGATGTGCACTTCTTCTTTGTAAGTTACCATCAAATCGTACGCATCTTTTCACCTTAGATCTGTGACTTTGCGTCCCTATTTTTCAATAGGTTTGCCTTTGTCTGACTAGCCCCTTTGAACTAAACTCATTATACTAATAAAAAACGGCTTAAACTGTTAGTTTTTGTCTTTTCTGCTAATTATTTTTATTCGATTTTCCAACAAAATTAGTTATTATTTGACAAAAGTAATAATGATTTTTTCACTTTCTTTCATAAATAGAGCGGAATGGAGAGGATTGTGTCGAATGGTTACGAAAATTTTTTATTTTTTTGGCTGCGGTATGCTTCCAGTTTTTTCTTTAAAGGAAGGACCTTGTCATTAATATTCTGGAAAGTGTTGGAGTCATAAAAAGAATGCTCAGTCAAGTCATGGCCGCATGATGGACAAAGCCATTGTCCTGTTTCAGTACTGCTGAATGATGCCCTTGTACAGCGGGTGCATATTTTTTTATACATACTATGCCTCTTTCCTTTCTTTAAGGGGAAATTCAGGTAATGTAATTTTCCTTGATGCAAACTTTCTCTTTCTTCCTGTAAACATGTATAAGCAAACTCCACTGATAAAGAGAACAATTCCTATTAGTAAAAACTTAAAATAGTCCGTTCCTGTGTCGGGCAATATATTATTCCCGTCAACTGGAACAACTGCGCCATCCGGCCCTTCGACAAGGAAATTGAACTGAAATTCGGTTGATAGTCCTTGAAATTCATTCCCAAGCTCATATGGTATTTCAATTGTTATTTGCAGTGTTTCAGATGAGTTACTTTCTAAAGCCCTCAGATCCAGCTTTTTGAAATCCTTTACTCTTCCTTCTAGCAGGATTGCCTTCCCATCACTGACTTCCAGAATCAATTCATTATAGAATTTCTCTGATCCCCTTAAAAATGTATTAGAAAAAAGATAACGGAAATCCTGTTTACCTTTATTTGATATGGTTATGTCTCTTGATATTTTATCCCCCGGTTTTAAATTAGTAAGATTGAACAATACTGGCGATGGACTAACGGATATATCAATTTCCTTTTGTTCTTTACTATTCTCTTCTGCTTGGTAAGTATCAGGAGAAAACATAAACAAAGAAATGATAAAAATACTAAAGATTTTATTGATCGTCTTCATAGAAAGTCTCCTTTGAATAGAATTTCAGTTTTTCTCCTGTCAAGTATCTAAAGTTCGTTTTAAAGAACTGATAACATCAGTATATTAAAGAGAATATTAATTTAAAAGTGCGAAATTTCTTTAAATTGCAACCAAACCAATGCTTTTTCGTTCTTTATATCGAATAAACTCTTGATTACTCACGTTTTCGTTTTTTATAAAATACTTATTGTTCTATATAATGAATTCATTATCGAATCTGTGAAAGGACTGAGTTATTTGGTAGGTGAAGTATTGAAATATTATCGTGATGAAAGAGGGATGACCATCAATGAGCTTTCTCATCTAGCGGGTATCTCCAAGTCTTATATAAGTTCCATTGAACGAGGGCTGCAAAAAAACCCCAGTATCCAGGTCCTCCAAAAGCTGGCAGATACATTAAATATTTCGCTCAGTCAATTACTTGAATTTAAATCAGAAGGTTTTTCAATCGATGAGGAATGGCTGGAGCTAGTAAAAAAAGCGATTGAAGAGGGATTGACTAAACAAGAGTTTCTTGAATATATCCAATTTATCCAATTCAAAAGAGAGAAACGCCTGTGAAGACCAATATGATAAAACTATTGAGTATTGTCTTATTGGCAGGGGGCGGATCCTTACTTGGGTATTCCGGATATCATATAACGAATCAAAAGGTTCAAGAAAAAAAGGCATTAGAAGATGCACAAACTATTGTTAAAGCAGCAGGAAATACTGAGGAAGACCAAACAAACAGTATTTCCTATTCATTTGCGCAAGGAGATGTAGTTGGCGTACTCACTATACCCAAATTAAAAAAAGAATTGCCGATTATTGAAGGGACGGACGAAGCAGAACTGGAAAAGGGCGTCGGTCATTATTCAGATACCAAGTTACCAGGCCAAAAAGATCGAATCTTTTTGGCGGGACACAGAGATACGGTGTTTAAACGTATGGGGGAAATCGAAATAGGTGATATTCTGGAGGTCCAATTAAAATCCGGGCTTCATCAATATGAAGTGTTTGAAACATTCATTGTAAAAGAAACCGATCTGTCTGTTCTGAAGTCCACTGCCCCTGACGAAATATTGACCCTTTCAACCTGCTATCCCTTCGAATACCTCTCAAGCACCAATGAACGATACATAATCAACGCACGGAGAATGAATTAAGCGTAGAAGCATTAAGCTTCTACGCCCATTTTCTTACTGGTCTTTATTATCCTTATCCTGCATATCAGCGTCATCTTCCAGTGCATCTTCTTCAGGCGTGTTCTGATCATCCATTGCATCTTTGTCATTTTGCTGGTTCTGATCTTGATTTCCATTGTTGTTTCCATTCTCGTTTCCATTCATGTCATCTTCAGGCATTTCTTCTTCCACCGGTGCATCATCCTCCGGAGGCGGTTCCTGATCGTTCATGTTACACCCAACAAGAAGCATCGCTGCCAATGCTGATCCACTAAGGATCGATACTAATTTTTTGCTCATGATGTATGACTCCTTTCTCACATTAAATTATTGATGTAAGACCTTCATTTGTGGTCTTTCATGGATAGCTTTCCCTGAAAGTTAATTTACTTACATGTTTTTTTATTTTTTTATATTGTTGTTTAAGGTCTGGATTGATCGGTTTTTTTGGCGGTTGTTTCGATTGCACTGAATTGTATGGCCTGGCTCGTTATCACTGATTTGAGCCTACCTGATCTGAATCTGGCCCATCTTCTGAATTTGAAACTGACTCAAACATCAAATCGATCCATCCAAACCGTGCTAAACACCATCTCTATCTTCACCAAATAAAAAAACCGGCGCCTCAGCAACCAAAAGTCGCTTCAGAACCGGTTATTAATAAATTCTATTCTTCCTTTTCACCAAGTGCAAACATCATTTCCAGTTCGCACGCCACTTCACCATCAACTGTGGCGATGCCTTTTCCTTTACCGATTGCTCCTTTGAAACGGATCATCTCCACTTCAAGCCTCAATTGGTCGCCAGGCTTCACCTGACGCTTAAATCGGCATTTATCAATACCAGTAAAGAAAGCCAACCGTCCCCGGTTTTCTTCTTTCTTAAGCATGGCCACAGCCCCTACCTGCGCAAGCGCCTCGACGATCAGAACGCCTGGCATGACAGGGTAATCTGGGAAATGTCCGTTAAAGAATTCTTCATTTGCCGTCACATTTTTGATTCCGATCGCTTTCTTGCCTTCTTCCACTTCAAGGATTCGGTCCACCAGCAAGAACGGATAGCGATGCGGGATGATTTGTTTGATTTCATTAATATCAAGCATTTATTATGTACCTCCTGTAATGTTCAACCTTTCTCCATTGTACATAAATCGCGGAGAGAATGGAATAGCTGACAAAGGCCCGTCCTGCAGTACTTTTATGCACAATAGGACGGGCCTTAATATTATTTCTTCATGACGATGTCGATGATGTGCTGCCAGGTTTCTTTTTTGAATACATCTGCCGGATTGCCGTCTCCGATGACGCCGTATCCGAACATAGCTCCCAGCACAAGACTGGCAGCAAGAAGGAGAAATACGAGAAGGATCCGGAGCCAGATCGGAAGCATCCGCACACGCACCCAGCGCTGCGGTTCAGCTTCTTTATTCCGGATTTCCTTTTTCTCTGCTTTAATGGTTTCTCTTGTTTTCGCTTCTTGTACCAGTTCTTTTTCACTCATATCTTATTACTCCTTTTACCGTATACCATTCACAAGACCCATCATTTGGTCCGCAAGCGAGATGGAACGCGCCTGGAACTGATAGGATCGTTGAACATTCAGCATATCTGTCATTTCTTTTCCAATATCGACGTTAGAGGCTTCGAGAGAATTCTGTACCATTGAGATGCCGGTTCTGGCACCGCCGGTTAAGTTGGTCAGCACTTCATCTGCGCCGACTCCCAGTTCATCCAAATTCTCGGGAAGACCTACTAGGTTACTTCCATATTGAATGAGAAATTGAGGTTTTTCAATGGAAACTATTCCTAGGTTCACTTGTTCCGCTACACCGCCTGCACCGGAAATCGTGAGCACTCCGTCATCCCCTAATTCAAAATTGGAGGCTTCCTCAGAAAATGTGATGATATTATCGTTCTCATCGAGTACGGGATAGCCGTTTCCATTCACAAGCATCGATTCACCGTTCCCCGTCGGACTGACAAAGAATGCACCGTCTCTCGTGTATCGGACAGCATTTGTTTCGCCGTCCTGGGAAAGCACCTTAAAGAGCTGCCGATCGCTTGTCATCGCAAAGTCCAATGAGCGTCCTGTCGGCTTCAGGGAGCCTTGGGACAGGATCAACTGAGCCTGGGACAGCTTGGCGCCAGTACCTGACCTGATTC
>NZ_JABMCR010000008.1 GCF_013179555.1 Bacillus haikouensis | reverse complement strand
ACACTATCCGATAGTAGGGGAACATTTACTCGGGGCGATCAAGGAAGTGCTTGGGGACGCTGCCACGGATGAAATTATCCAGGCTTGGGCGGACGCGTACGGTGTAATCGCTGGTGTCTTTATCGATGTGGAAGAGCAGATGTATGTGGAAGCGGAGCAGAAAGAAGCGGGCTTCAGGAATTACAAACCATTCGTCGTGGCTAAGAAAGTGAAAGAAAGCGACGTCATAACTTCTTTTTATCTTAAACCTCAGGACGGAGATAAAGTACCTTCTTACCATCCGGGTCAATACATTTCAGTACGTCTGACGATCCCTGGTCAGGAGAATGCACATATCCGCCAATACAGCTTATCAAGCGGTCATAAAGAAGAATACTTCCGAATTTCTGTGAAAAAGGAGGCAGAGTTCAATCCGAACGGAATTGTGTCATCATACTTGCACGATAATGCGGAAGCGGGAAGCGTGATTGAAGTCAGTGCACCTGCAGGCGATTTCTATTTGAATGAAGAAAACAACGGTAATAAGGTGGCGCTCATTTCAGGAGGGGTTGGAATCACTCCAATGATGAGCATGCTTGAGACGATTGCTCAGACTACCCCAGATCGTCCGACTGCTTTCATTCACGCAAGTAAAAATGAAGGTGTTCAAGCATTCAGGAATGATATTGATGAATTGATGGATGGACTGGAAAACGGAGAGACATGTTATATCTTAGAAAATCCGGACAATGTATCTCTCTGCCACTTCTCAGGGTATGTAAATAAAGAGATTCTTGCAACATATGTTGCAAGCGATACGGAATGCTATGTCTGCGGACCTGCACCGTTCATGAAAGCTGTAATCATGAAGTTAAAAGAAATCGGCCTTCAAGAAGATAAGATCCACTTTGAATTCTTCGGTCCTGCGATGAACTTATCTGCTGTCGATGAGAAAGAGAAGGTAAGAGCTTAAAACAATAAAAGAACAAGCATCAGACCGTTCTGATGCTTGTTCTTTTTAAAAGCGATGCTCGTCATGATCGACTCTGTTTTTGAAAGCCTCCTGAGTGACAATCAGTTCTTCGTCGCCAGGGGGTTTTTCTGTATGCTGCTCAGTGGTACTGTTTTGAGGGAAGTTACCGGGATGCCCCTTTTTCTTTGCTTCAAATGATTTTCCGCGTGCCATATGAAACACTCCTTTCAAGATGTCTTATCGATAGTTTTTCCATGCGGGATGAAATTATGTGTTTGGCTGAATGCTGGTAAAGAGTGGTGGTTGGAGCAGATTGAACGCTCAGTCAACCGATGTTGCTTTTTCGTCAAAAATAGTCCAGGTCAAAAGGCAGAAATTCGTATACACTAGTAGTAACAAGTGGTCAGCAGGACGACTTTGAATGATCAGCCAGACCCACTGAATTCTGACAGGAGGGGTTTATATGGATTTTTCGATGATTGTTTCTGAACAACGGATCAAGAAGGCGCAGGAAGATGGAGAGTTTGATAATCTGCCGGGTTACGGAAAGCCGCTGAACCTGGATGATGACTTATCGATACCGCCTGCTCTCCGGATGGCTCACCGGATGATGAAGAATGCCGGGTATTCCACGGAAGAAATGGATATCAAGAAAGAAATGATGAGGATTGAAGATCTTATCTGTGTCTGTGAAGATGATTTGGAGAAGGAAGAGCTTCAGCGCAATTTAAATGAAAAAATGGTGAGATACAATTCGATGTTGTCGAAGAAAAGAGTGAAGACGAACAGCTCTGTTTTTAAAAACTATGAACAGAAGATCGAAGGAAAACTGCTGTGATAGAATAGACCCCCGCTTTATGTCAGAGCGGGGGTTTCGTTATGTCTGTTATTTCTCCTCTTGGTGCCCATCTGGTTTGAATAGGAAATAAGAGATAATTCCCGATAATAATGTGCCGCCGAGTACAATCAGGGTTCTGGTGCCTGCAGGGACTTCTGTATAAGCCTTGCCGAGATACGAGTTTGCGACCAGGAACACGACGAGCATTATGGGAATCGTTATGATGAGTCTTTTTTTCAAAACGCCACATCCTTTAGTTCTGCTGTCATTAGTTTATCACATTATTCTTGCTGAAATATCTACAATCCGATGACAAGTCAATTCACTTCCATGCAAAAGGACAGTCCGTCGGTTGAATGACGAACTGTCCCTGTGACCCGCTATTGGCTGATGCTGTGTTCGATTCGTTCCGTGCTTTCAGCGGTGTCTTTGATGTAGCTGGCGATTGTTTCATTGTCCTGATTCAGTGTTTCGATTGTCGCGCTTATTTCTTCCAGTCCCGCACTTGACTGTTCAATTACGGCTGCGAGCTCTTTGGTGGAGAGCTCGACCTCACCTGTCTGCCCTTTTACAGAAGCAGCCGTAGAGGATAATCGCTGGAATTCGGTCGAGATGGCATCGAGTTTTTCACGAAGAGTTGTGAAATATTCTGTTACTTCTCCGGTTGCCGACATGTTTTCATGGAGCTTTGTTGAACTTAGATCCATAATCTCAAGGGCAGTCGAATTCACTTCGTTTACGGATGATAAATTATCATTGATCCGGGTTGCGGTGTTTCTCGTAATTTCGGCAAGCTTGCGGATTTCATCAGCCACGATTGAAAAGCCTCTTCCTGCTTCTCCTGCACGCGCAGCTTCAATTGAAGCGTTCAATGCGAGCAGATTCGTTTGATCGGTGATATCCTGGATGCTTCCGATAAATGAATTCGTTTCTTCAATTTTATTCGTTAATTCCTTGAAGGTGCTGCTCAGTCCTTCGATGATGTTTTTCAATTCTGTCATATTGTCATGAAGGTAGGTGACCCGTTCGTTACCTGAGACGGCAAGACGGTTGGCATCACCGGAATGAAGCGCGAGGTCGTTGGAGAAGTGAGTGACCTCCTCCATTCTCGTCATGGTCATGGCTGCAACAGATGCGATATTGTTGATTTTATCACTTTGCGTCTGGCTGCCCGCGGAAATTTCATTCACAGCCGTTCTCATGTCATTTTGAGAAACCAGATGGATTTGGATTTGATCATTGATTTGCTTGATGCTTGTCGAGATGGTCGTCAGTTCTGTTGCAAACAGAGCCCGCTGTTCATCTTTTTTTCTGCTTTCATCTTCTGACCTGTTAAGGAATTCCTGAAGCTGGATTGTTTGTTTCCTGTTTAAATGGATGACGACACCAAGCACGATCCCCACCAGAAGATAAGTAAGCAAAGCAGGAAGGAACAATTCATTGAACAGTACAGAATCAGCAGGTGCAAATACTTTGTTCAGCACGAGGATGATAAGTCCGGATACATAGCCGATACTGAATATAATCGTATTAAAATGAATGGCTGACAGCACAGCCATAAGGGGCAGAATCACCATATTATTAGCATTCGATCCATCAGTAAGCAGCCAGATCAGCATGATGATATAAATGGTCGGAATGCTGAAATACACATACAGCCGGGGTTTTTTCATGATAAGCTGCAGAGTGATGAAATAGACCAACAGCAAGATCAGCTGCGAAGTAAATACCGAAACTGGTATGATTCCCGACTGGTTCAGGATGGAATAGATCAGACCTGCAAGCAGGCTAACTGAATAGGTGATCAGTAGTAGGACATTCTTTCGCTTCGTATCAGAAATCTTCATTTGCTCGGGTGTCACATTGTTTCTCTCCTTCGATATATAAAATATATTCCTCTTCCTTTATATATCGGTACGGAGAATAGAACTTTTATACTATATATGGAAATATTTTTGTTTCGAGGCCCGCCCCTCGGCGCTTTAAAGAAACAAGGGACGGGCCTTTTAAAAAAGCCTTAAATAAACCGGCGTTCTGTCCGATAGTAGAAGTAGACTACTACAAAGAGTAAGGTGGAGCAAAAGATGGATAAAACGTCAGTAATTGGTGTCATTATGGGCTTGATCGCCGTTGGAGCGGGAATGTTTTTCAAAGGTGTAAGCCCTGTTGCCTTGTTTAATCCCGCAGCTATTTTAATCATTCTTCTTGGAACGGCCGCGGCCGTAACCATTGCATTTCCAACACATGAAATAAAAAAAGTCCCGAAATTATTCGGAATGCTCTTTAAAGAACAATCGGTCCAGGATCCGAAAGACATCATCCAATACTTCTCGGAGATAGCGGATATTGCACGTAAAGAAGGGCTTCTTGCACTTGAAACCAAGTCTCAGGAGGTAGACGATCAATTTCTGAAAGACGGGCTTTCTCTCGCTGTCGACGGCCAGAGTGCCGATTACATCCGGGACGTCCTTCATGAAGAAATCGATGCAATGGAGGAGCGGCATAGTGCAGGAGCGTCCATCTTTTCGCAGGCTGGGACATATGCTCCGACGCTGGGAGTACTTGGTGCCGTTATCGGATTGATCGCAGCACTTGGTAATATGGAAAATACCGAGGAAATGGGTCATGCGATAGCCGCAGCTTTTATTGCCACACTGCTGGGAATCTTCACAGGTTATGTGTTATGGCATCCGTTTGCCAACAAACTGAAACGTAAATCAAAGCGTGAAGTGCAATTGAAGATGATGATGGTAGAGGGCATTCTATCCATTATAGAAGGAGAGAGCCCAAGGGTCATCGAGCAGAAGCTTGCGTCCTATTTACCGGCAAGTGACCGGCTGCTGCTGCTGAAGGGGGAGGAAAATGAGACGGCGTAAAAAGAAACACGATGATGAACATATGGACGAGTCCTGGCTGATTCCTTACGCAGATCTGCTCACGCTTTTATTGGCGCTTTTTATCGTGCTCTATGCTGCAAGTTCGGTTGATGCACAAAAGTTCAAGGAGTTGTCCCAGAGTTTTAATGAAGTGTTCACAGGAGGCACAGGTATCATGGAGAACCCCAGCCCCGGGGAGCCTCAGCAGCCGATTGATGGGGAAGTGAAGTCCAGCGGGGACGAGAAGAACGAGGAAAAGGCTGAACTTGATAAAGAAGAAATCGAACGGCAGGCGTTTCTGAAAGATCAGGAGGAATTAAAAGAAATCCAGAAGAGGGTCAAAGAATATATCAAGACGAATAACCTCGAAGTTCAGTTTGTGACGAAGCTGACCGATGAAGGTTTGCTGCTGACAATCCGGGATAATGTTCTTTTTGATTCGGGATCTGCTGTTGTGCACAGTACTGACCTGAATGTGGCAAAGGAGCTGTCTGAGTTACTGGAGATGAATCCGCCAAGGAATATCATCATTTCAGGGCATACCGATAATGTGCCGATCCATAATGCGGAGTTTGATTCCAACTGGGAACTGAGCGTGATGCGCGCAGTGAACTTCATGAAGATCATCCTCGAAAATCAGGATCTGAATCCTCAATGGTTCAGTGCCAAGGGATTCGGTGAATTTGAGCCTGTCGGGGACAACGCGACTGCTGAAGGAAAGGGATTGAACCGGAGAGTGGAAGTATTGATTTTGCCGCGGGTGACCGAGTAGAAATGAATAGTGGATGGTGTTTGGACTTGAGACTGCTTGGGAAGCAGTTTTGGGTCTTTTTATTTTTGTTCTTCAAATCAAAAGTTGGATGTTTCACCCGCCTGAATTCAGGGAAATAAAACAAAACACTATTAGAATCAGTGTCTAAATTTTCAGAAATGATGCAGGGGATAGCTGAATGGGTTCATACATATTTGTTTGACTGACAAAATCTGGCGTTTAGACACTGAATCTACACTACTTGAGGAGGAGTTCGATTGGAGAATTTTTTTGACATCATAGGAAACATATCAGCTTGGTTATGGGGACCGCCATTAATCATCGTACTGGCGGGTACAGGCTTGTACTTAACGTTTCTGTTAAAGTTCATACAGTTCCGTTATCCTTTGTACATATTCAAACAGACGATCGGAAGTGTATTCAGTAAACAGAAGCCAAAAGGGGAAGGGACGGTTACTCCGCTTCAAGCGTTGACGTCGGCACTGTCCTCTACGATCGGGGCAGCGAATATCGTCGGGGTCCCGGCAGCCATCATGTTCGGCGGACCCGGGGCGGTATTCTGGATGTGGTTTATTGCCTTTATCGGGATGGCGCTTAAGTTCTCTGAGAGTGTACTGGCAGTCCGGTACCGCGAGAAGAATGAAAAAGGTGAATTCGTCGGCGGTCCGATGTATTACATGACAAAAGGTCTCAACATGAGATGGCTCGGGGTCTGGTTCGCATTCGCGCTTATGATCGAATTGATTCCGAGTGTCATGGTACAGGGAAATTCGGTTGCGGCGACTGTAAAAGAATCGTTTCATGTGGACGGACTCGTGACGGGGCTCATCATGGCCTTTATTGTGGTGCTTATCGTATTCGGAGGAATTAAACGAATCGGGAAAGTGACAGAGGTATTCGTTCCGTTTATGGCTATCATCTATGTCGGGGCTGCTCTTGTGATCATGTTCATGAATCTCGGTGCGATTCCTGATTTCTTCAGCCTGATCCTTAACAATGCATTCCAGCCGATGTCCGCGATGGGCGGATTTGCCGGCGCAGCGATAGCAGAAACGATCCGCTGGGGTTTTGCACGGGGATTGTATTCGAATGAAGCGGGACTTGGTACAGCACCGATCGCTCATGCTGCTGCACAGACCGATCATCCCGTGAGGCAGGGGTTGTGGGCAATCGTCGGAATCGTAATCGATACGCTTATAGTCTGTACGGCAACGGCATTCGTTGTCTTGTCTTCCGGTGTATGGACGGAGGAAGGGGCATTGGATGACCCGTCTGCGCTGACGACTGAGGCATTCACTCAATACTTCGGATCATTCGGAGGCATTCTTGTTACGGTTTCCCTGATATTCTTTGTCCTCTCCACAATCATCGTGATTGTTTTTTATGGAGCGAAGCAAGCAGAATTTTTATTCGGCTGGAAAGCGGCACAAGCAATAAAAGTAGTATATATTGTGGCCATCGTGCTTGGTGCAGTCGGGGCAGCCAGGACAATCTGGCAGTTCCTTGACTTGGCCCTCGCCGCCATCCTTATCCCGAATATCATTGCCGTCCTGCTCTTAAGCAAAGAAGTGAAGAGTCTGACGAACGAATTCTTTACATCTGATAAATATTATTTGAAAGATATCGGGAAAGTTAAAAAAAGTGAATAGCAGGTGAAAATAAAATATTCTGGTACGAATGTGTTTTAGTTAAATAAAAATCCGAACTTCCATTCAAATTCTTTGATTAGAATTCGAATGAGTTCGGATTTTTTTTATAGGATTATAGACCGTTGTTTTATTTCTTGTTCCAGAAATTGATTGGAGTGCAAGACGGAGACTCTTGGGGTAAAAGCGGGCAGGTGAGAACTGTCCAGCTCCGGGGCTTAGAGGCATATGTCATAAGCCAAACCGTCCAGGAAGGCAAAGAGCGCCTTCATGGCCGGTTCGTCTTATGCCACCCGCCTCTTGGCAAAGCCCCTCCGCTTTTCTTTGTCTAGCTCCGGCGGCTAGCCCCTCGAGGTCATAAGCTAAATGGTCCAAGAAGGCAAAGGACGCCTTCCCGGCCCATTCATCTTATGCTTGTCGGGGCTGGGCGAGCCCGGGTTCATCGACCTTAAAGTCTGCGCCGCGGAGATGAGGAAGTAATGAATCCTCATTCAGTGGGAATCGAAACAGACTGGAAGAACCGGGGGAAAAGCCCCGAGTAAATCGCGGGACACAAAACGGATGCAGGAAAGCCTAAGCCCGAATATATTTTGGAATCGAATCGGCACATTTATGAAGTGAAGGCAAGTAAATAGAGAGAGAATAATGTAAATGCCCTGATACTTTAGGGCATTTTTTTAATAGATTGGTAAAAAAATATTTTAGTATTGCTCTTAATTAAACAAAAGTTTAGAATATTAACAAAAGTTAATTGTGTTTTCATGGGGGTGGAAGGCAGTGAATGAAAAGGAAAAGCTTTTGTTGTCTTTAATTGAAGGAAATCCGTTCATGAGTCAGCAGGAGCTGTCTGTAAAAAGCGGATTGTCAAGGTCTGCCGTTGCTGGATATATATCGAATTTGATAAAGGAAGGCAGGATCCTTGGAAGGGCTTATGTGCTTCCGGGAAAAAAGGGGGTCACGTGCATAGGAGGTGCGAACATCGACCGCAAGCTTCAACTCCACGATGAAATGATCCCGGAGACGTCCAACCCTGCAGGTTCCAGTCAGGCGGGTGGAGGGGTTGCCCGCAATATAGCCGAGAATCTGGGACGACTCGGAGTTCAATCCAGCTTGATGACAGTGGTAGGGGATGATTCAGAAGGTGCCTGGCTGTTAAATCAGACGAAGAATTTTGTGGACGTGTCCGCATCGATCGGTTTATACAAAGGAACGACAGGTACCTATTCAGCGATTTTGAACAAACAGGGGGAAATGATGTTTGCGCTTGCTGACATGGAACTTTATGAAAGCGTTGACATCGGGTTCATCGAAAAAAAGTGGGGAGTGATTGCATCCTCCGAAATGGTGATGCTTGATACCAATTTCCCTAAGGAGGTTTTGCACTACATCATCCGCCGGTGCCAAGCAGAAGGGATTCCGTTAACCATCGTACCGGTGTCTGCTCCTAAAGTGAAAAAACTGCCTTCGTCCTTGGAAGGAGTCACCTGGTTCATCTGCAACAAAGGGGAAGCAGAAGCTTATCTGGATATGAGGATTGAAACGGAAGGCGATCTTTTTAAAGCGGCCAAGCTCATCACCCAAAGAGGGGCGGAAAGAGTTGTCATTACAAGGGGAAATCAGGGGTTGATTTATTACACGGTATACAAGGAAGCCAGTGCAATCCTGCCTCCTGAAGTGAAGGTCGTCGACGTGACAGGAGCGGGTGATGCTCTGGTTGCGGGCATCATTTATGGTTATATCAAAGGATCTGACACTGACGGAGCCTGCAGGATCGGGATCACCTGTTCATCATTGACCCTGCAGTCAGCTCATACTGTCAGTCCTTCTCTTACGAAGGGAAAGCTTCAGCAGCAATACAGTCAGAATTATTAAAGGGATGGAGGAGCTAAACGATGAAAATAGACTCATATATCGAATACTCAGAAGAGGTTTTACAGGGCAGGCAGAACGGCAAAGCGATCGTGGCACTTGAGTCGACGATCATCTCACATGGCATGCCTTATCCTCAAAACGTACAAACGGCCAGAGAAGTGGAAGATATCATCCGTGCTAAGGGAGCGGTACCTGCCACGATTGCGATTTTAAATGGAAAAATTAAGATCGGACTATCACAGGAAGAACTCGAATACTTAGGGCAGGCAACAGGGGTCATTAAGGCAAGCAGGCGCGATATCCCTTACATCCTTTCTTCCGGAAAAGACGGCGCGACAACGGTGGCGGCAACGATGATTCTTGCCGAACTTGCAGATATTGCCGTGTTCGTGACGGGCGGCATCGGCGGAGTTCACCGCGGTGCAGAACAAACGATGGATATTTCTGCAGACCTTGAAGAACTGGCCCGGACAAGCGTCGCGGTCGTCTGTGCAGGGGCTAAATCGATCCTGGATATCGGCCTTACCCTTGAGTACCTTGAAACCAAAGGGGTACCTGTACTCGGATATCAAACGAATTCCCTGCCTGCTTTTTACACAAGAAAGAGTGCTTACGATGTAAACGTTCAATTGGATTCCTGTGATGAAATTGCTTCCCTGCTAAGGACAAAGTGGGCTCTGGGACTGAGCGGAGGCGCGGTAGTAGCCAATCCCATCCCGGAAGAAAATGCGATGGAAGAAAGCGAGATCAACAGCATTATAGAATCGGCACTAAAAGAAGCTGGAGAAAGAAACATAGCCGGCAAGGAAGTCACCCCGTTCCTGCTGGGAAGAGTGAAAGAACTGACGGAAGGAAAAAGCCTTACAGCCAACATCGCGCTCGTGAAAAATAACGCGCGGGTGGGTGCAGAGCTTGCGGTAAAATATGAATCCATGAAAAAAACACATGTATGAAAACAGAAGCTGCTTAATGGACAATCCTAGATAGGAAGAACTGTCCAAGCTTTAATAGTAAGAGGTTTTTTCTGCGAAGGGGAATCGCTTTATTTATAACGGGCAAAGGGACCCCGGATTAGAGGGAGAGAAAAATGATAAACTTCAGGACGGTGAATCGTTCTGGAGTTTTTTTATTGAAAAGTTTCAGCTGAAGGCGACAAATTACCTCAGGGGCATGGCGAATGTTGCCGGGGAAATAGCGACAAATAACGAGGTTGAGTGGCTGTTAACGTTTATTTTCCGGGAAATAGAGAATTCTACAAATTTTGTTGAAATGATGGGTTTTGTCTAATGAGAGAGTATATATACAGCACATCGGCAAGTTTCAACATTTCCCATTAAGGATAAATAAAGGGAAAGAGGTGAGACGATATGCATACAAACGTTTTTATCAGCGGGGGCGGAATCGGAGGTCTGACGCTTGGCCTGAAGCTTGCAAAATGCGGGATTGATGTGACAGTGGCGGAGCGGCTGCCGGGTCCGAGTCCCATCTATAAAGGAGAATTGCTTCAGCCAAAGAGCCTGGAAATAATGGACTCACTCGGTGTAATCGAATCGGTCTTTGAAAATGGCCATAAAATTTCGGATTTAGAATTGACTGAGCTGAAGAACTTGAAGGCTGAACCGGATCATTCGTTGATGAGCTATTCGTTCCTGCCCAGTGACTATCCCTTTTCACTGATGATCCACCATGAAACCCTGAAAGGAATCCTGTTGAATAAAGCAAAGGATTATCCTGATTTTCACTACCATCCTCACACAGTATGCAGGGAGATACAGGGACATAAAGTGAAGCTTGAAGACAGAGAGAGAAAGGAGACATTTGAAATAGAGTGTGACTTTATAATCGGAGCGGAAGGAAGGAGCTCCGTCACCAGGGATCACATGGGGGTAACAGTTAAAGAAAAGAAGTATAATCATCACTTCCTGACGGTTACGTTCCCAAGGCCGGAGACGATGGTGAAAGGCAAGATCATCTCTACCTATCAGTCCTTCCTTGGTTTGTTCCCTCTGCCGGATAACGAAGTGCGCTCCGTATATCTGATTCCTGCCGGAGAATATAAAGCGCTCAGAAAGCAGTCTATCTCCGAGTTCCATAAACTTTATATCAATATGTGTCCGGACCTTGAGGGATTTGTGAATGAAGTAACGGACTGGAGACAGATCCAGCTGATGGTGCCATTGAAATACCACTGTGACACCTACGTGAAGGATCATCTGGCGCTCATCGGCGACGCGGTCCACACGGTTCATCCGATGGCAGGTGAAGGAATGAATATGGCGATCCAGGACGGCGATGTCCTTGGGGAATTGTTCTGCGATATGTATAAGAAGAAAAAACACGATCCCGCCAACCTGGAATGGTATCCGAAAGTGCGCAGGAATCGGGTGACCCATCAAATGCATCTGAGCCATTTATCGGCACTTGCTTACTCTTATCCATACAGACCAATCGGCTGGCTCCGGAAGAAAAGCCTTCAACGGATGGAAAAGGACACAGTGTCCCATTACAAGCAGATGTTGAATATATCTGGTCTCGGTTTATGGAGGGAAACCCTGTACGACCGGATGATTCAAGGGGGAATCCTTCCGCTGAGAAGCGGCATGATCAACGTGAAAGAGAAAGATAACACAACTTTTACAGAAATCCAAGACTACCCTTGGAAAGAAACGGAGGCATTACGATGATTGGAGAAATGGCGAAGATTTGGCGGGCAAGGACCTGGATGAAGAAGAATGTCCCGTTTTTGTACAGTTGGCACGCTTATGTGGGGTACGAGTTGGAACTATTCGAAAGCTTCAAGAAGCCCGCCTCTATCCAGCAAGTGGCACTGGCTAAAAATGTGGAAATGGATCTTTTGGAACAATGGGTGGAAGTCGGGATCACATTGAAGCATCTGAAACGGGCATCCAAGAATCGAATAAAGCTGAAGAATGGCTGGAAGCTCCCATCATCCAAAAAGGAGGCATTCTCTTCGGGGGTACTCCTGAAGGAAATGATGGAACTGCATATTCCCGCTCTTCTTTCCTATCCAAGCCTGCTTCGAAACCAGACGAAACAGCACTTCAATTCTGATCTCCACGGCTCAACCGTCGCAAAAACATCGATTCTGCTTGAGCGTTTTGCTTTTCCAAAACTTCAAAAAGTGATGAAGAAATTCAGGGTGAACTCAGTGCTTGATCTGGGCTGCGGGGAAGGCGGTTATATCAGAAGACTCGCAGACCGCTATCCGAAGAAAAGGATGGTCGGGATTGAGATTCATGAAGGAGTAGCAAGAGAAGCACGGGAAGCGTTGAAAGCTTATGACAATATTGACATTCTGAACAGGGATTTACACGAATATGAGCCCGATCAAGCTTTCGATTTGATCATGGCCAATAATTTGTTTCACTACATCGATCCGTCCCGAAGACTTCAGTTTTTTGAAAAAGCTTCAGAATGGCTCGATAAGAAAGGACAGTTCTTTGTCCTGACTCCGATGCAGAAATCCAAGCATGGCAAACAATTCTCCAGTGCCTTCAACAGCTTCTTCATGACCTTTCGAAATTTGTATCCGATCCCGTCGCAGAAGGAGATGGAAACACTTGCGAAAAAGACCGGCTTCAAGGTGATATCCATCGACCCGATCGTGAAAGAAGGCGGGTGGTACGCACTTTGTTTCAAGAAAAAATAATCATTCGGTGCTGACTATAGCCAGTCAAATGAAATAGATTTGGCCAAATAGGTGAAAATAAAGAAAGATGTCACGGAGATGGAGGAATGAAAATTGAAGAAAGCTGAGATGTTTGACTGTATAGGAATCGGAATCGGTCCTTATAACTTGAGTCTGGCAGCACTGATGGATGAGAAGACAGAGCTGAAGGTGAAGTTTTTTGACAAGACACCGGAATTTCAGTGGCACCCGGGTATGCTTATCGATTTGACTGACCTGCAGGTGCCGTTCATTGCGGATTTGGTCACGTTCGCCAATCCGCAGAGCAAGTACAGCTATTTGAATTATTTACATACTCATAACCGGCTCTATAAGTTCTTCTTTTTTCATAAATTTGAAATGCCCAGGCAGGAGTACAATGATTATGCCCGCTGGGTCGTGAAACAGCTGCCGCAATGTCAATTTCATAGTGAAGTCATCGGTGTTGAAGATGCAGGGGACCATTTCGAGGTCATTGTTGATAACAGGCTGACAGATGAGCGGGAAGTCGTCCATGCGAAACATGTAGTAATGGGGACGGGCAGCAAGCCGCTGATACTGGACGGTATGAAGGGGCTGCCGGCTGAAGATGTTCACCATACGAGCAGTTATCTGTTTCATAAGGGTTCAACGCTGGAAAGCTCATCGATCACGATTATCGGATCAGGTCAGAGTGCGGCGGAAGTTTTTTATGATTTGCTAAAAGAACAACGCGATCATCCGTACAAACTGACGTGGCTGACAAGATCGGAAGGGATCCTGCAGCTGGAATCATCGAAACTTGGGCAGGAGTTCTTCGCGCCGGATTATGTGGATTATTTCCACGGACTGCCCTTCGAGAAGCGTGTCGATACCTTGAAGACACTGGATCAGCTCCGGAATGGAATCGATCCGGATACATTGAACAATATATATAACATTTTATATAACCATACGGTCAGTGGAAATGCGCCGGATATTACGATTCAGCCGCTGACTGAGGTAAAGAAGATTCGCCGCGGGGATTTTCAATATGTTCTGAGCTGTCACCAATGGCAGGAAGATAAAGAATTTTCTCATCTGTCAGAGAAAGTCATCCTGGCGACGGGATATGTGCCCAATATCCCCTCCTGGTTTGATGAGGCGCTCGGTGGCAAAATTGTGTGGGAGGACGAGAAGAGGTTTAAGGTGACACGGGATTATAAGCTGGTGTTTGATGAGGAGAAGGAGCGCGGACATCATTTTTATACGCTGACAAATCTGGAACATTCTCACGGTGCGGGTGCGACAAACCTGGGTCTTGCCGTGGACCGTAATATTGCGATCATCAATGATATTACCGGAGAGGAAGTGTATAAAGTTCAGCGAAATACAATTTTCTCCCAATTTTCGATGGATGATCCTTCTTAAGACGTTTTAATTTCGACTAGAAGGGTATATTTTCTATGTGAGCAATTAAACAGACTAAGAGTTAGGAGTGTTTTATTTTTATGGCTAAAGTTGCATGCTTGATAACAGATATGTTTGAAGATGTAGAGTTTACAGATCCGGAAAAAGCATTGAAAGAAGCAGGGCACGAAGTCATTACGATCGAAAAGGAAAAAGGGAAATCCGTAAAAGGAAAGCAGGGGGATGCGACGGTGGCAATCGATGAAAGCATCGACAATGCCAAACCGGAAGACTTTGATGCACTCTTGCTTCCCGGGGGATTCTCACCAGACCAGCTCCGTGCCGACGATCGTTTCGTCAAGTTCACGAAGCACTTCATGGATGAGAAAAAACCGGTCTTTGCAATTTGTCATGGACCGCAGCTGCTGATCACAGCAAAGGCACTTGAAGGCAGACATGCGACAGGCTTCAAGTCCATCAAGGTGGATATGGAATATGCCGGCGCAACCTATGAAGACAAAGAGGTTGTCGTTTGTGGAAATCAGCTTGTGACAAGCAGGACCCCGGATGACCTGCCGGCGTTTAACCGTGAGACGTTAAAGCTGCTTTCCAAGTAAAGGTACAAAAATAGGTAAAAGGGGCATTCCGCCAGGGAATGTCCCTTTTTAATGGTGTGCATGATCTATTCGACAAATATACGATCCAACTCCCCGATTTACACATGCATTGCTTTAAAGTTCTGGGCCAATAGGGTTCCTGAATTAATTGAAAAACTCCCCTGGAAACCTCCCGGGGAGTTGGACGGCATTTAAAAGTTACTTTCTCAGTGCGCCGAGTTCTTCGATAATGGCGGTCATTTCGCTTGGGCTGAAGCGGTCTTTCCTTTCGACCATGAGGTACAGGTCGTGGAGGTCTTCGTACATTTCCTGATTGAAGTGCTCCGGCTTGATGGCGCCGGCGTTGACAACGTTCAGTTTTTCTTTGATGGCTGTGACCATGAATTCGATATTCTCTGCGGAGTTTTGTGTTAAGTCCATTAATGTTCGTCCTTTCTTTCGTACATATTATTACTATTCATCTTTCCATGATTCGGGGTCCGTGTCAACATGGCAGTGGGACGAGAGTGTAGAAAGAAGGATTTTTTCCCCTGAATGTTTTACACTATAAGGAAATGGGGAATTAGTAGTTAAGCAAGAAAGGATAGGGGAAACTATAGTGATTAACTTGGTAAGCACCGTAATTGGCTGAGCCGGTTTAAAAAGAAGGCAGCTGTTTACACTCTGCCCCGGCCAGGCGGTTTACCCCCGGGAAGGAACTTTAAGCAGCATTAGAGAAATAGTAATGATGGCTGAAGACGATTATGAATGGATAAAGATGATTCGCTGGCAGTGCAGAACACTGCCATGAAACTAAAAAAGAATATGGATTGCAGGAGGATAATGAGATGGGAAATAGTAAATTCTTTAAAGGTGTCATGCTGGGTGCAGCTGCGGGAGGACTGCTGTCGCTGTTGGACAGAACGACCCGACAGGAACTGGGGATGACGCTGAAAAACAGCGGCACCAATATTTCGAAGTACTCGAAAAATCCGAAGCTGCTGGCAGAAACGTCTAAAGACGTCTATGAAAAACTGAGAACGACTGCCGATCAAGTAAGCAGGGATATTCAATTCATTTCGGAAAAAGTCGATGAAATCAAGGGGATGACCCCTCAAGTGAAAGAAATGATCGAGGATACGAAGGAGACGTTTGAAGATTCGACTGAAACATATAAAGAAACGTTTTCCGATCACCCGTCAAACGAATTGAATTCAGGTGAAGAGGATAGTCAGCCTGTTGCTTCATCATTCAAAGGATACTGATTTTACCTGAGACAAAGAGAAGGAATTAAAGAGGTGAGTGGATGTCGGAGAGAACGAGCCGCAAAGGTTGGAAAAAAGATTCGAAAAGTCTATTTCAGAGAATCAGCAAAAATGACATAGCAGGATTGGCAGCGCAGATTGCCTATTACTTTTTGCTGTCTGTCTTTCCGCTCCTGATTTTTATTTTCACGCTGCTTCCATATTTACCGGTGGAGCAGGGAGACTTGTTAGGTTTCATCAGGGACTTTGCTCCCGGTGAGACGATGAAGATGATTGAAGAGAACTTAAGTGATATTATGTCGAATCGCAACGGCGGATTGCTTTCCATCTCGATCATTGCGACAATCTGGTCGGCATCGAACGGGATGAATGCAATCGTGAAAAGCTTGAATCGAGCGTATGATGTAGACGAAACGAGATCGTTCATCGTGATCCGCTTGATGTCTATCGTCCTGACCCTCGGTATGATCGTCGTATTTGTAGTGGCACTGCTGCTGCCTGTGTTTGGAAAGCAAATCGGCCTTTTCTTATTTTCTCAATTTGGCTATTCGGACCAGTTCATGGCGATTTGGAATGGAATCCGCTGGGCGATTTCTCCGCTCATTCTGTTCATTGTGTTCGTCGGTTTGTATTATTTTGCCCCAAGCAAAAAAATCCGGTGCTTAAGTGCCATCCCGGGGGCTATTTTTGCCACGGTCGGATGGGTGCTGGCGTCTCTGGCCTTTTCTTTCTATGTCAGCAGTTACGGAAACTATTCGGCCACATACGGAAGTATCGGAGGAATCATCGTGCTGATGATCTGGTTCTATCTGACCGGCATCATCATCATGATCGGCGGCGAAATCAATGCGCTTGCGACCGAAAAGGACGATACAGCTTGTTAATAACTCATACTGATTAGGGGAAGATTCTATTAAACAGATGTTTGATAGGGTCTTTCTTTTTTTGTGTCTAAATGGAAAGAGTCAAGTATAATTGGGGAAAAAGGAGGTGCAGGCTCATGCTGATCGCTATGATCGAACGGCTCGGAATCATCGTGACGATAGCTTTTATCATGACGAGGCTCGGTTTTTTTCGCAAGCTGATTGAACAGCGCAGGAACGTGAAGAAATCCCAGACCTTGCTGATCATCTTGCTGTTTGGTTGTTTTGGAATCATCGGTTCTTATACAGGATTAATCGTGAATGCAGAAGTTGATGAGTATGCTAAATGGCAGCTGTATCTGAAAGATAATGAAGCAATTGCGAATTCGAGGGTGATAGGTATTGTGGCAGCCGGCTTATTGGGCGGTCCGTGGATTGGTCTTGGCGCCGGTCTTGTTGCGGGGGTCCACCGGTTTTTCCTCGGGGGATTCACGGCATTTGCTTGCAGCGTATCAACCGTCATTGCCGGCCTTCTTGCCGGATACATCGGAAAGCGGGAGAAGAAGAACAGGCTGGTGTCACCTCAGAAAGCTTTTCTCGTAGGGTTTCTGGCAGAAGCCATGCAGATGGCCATTATTCTTCTTTTTGCAAAACCGTATCCTGTGGCCTATGAGCTCGTATCCGATATCGGCTGGCCGATGATCATCGCAAATGGGATCGGAACCGGAATCTTCATGCTGATCATTAAAAGTGTATTCTACGAAGAAGAGCGGATGGGAGCGGTGCAATCACAGAAAGCACTCCGGCTTGCCGACAGAACGGTGAAGTATATGCGCAAAGGACTCAACGCATCCTCTGCCTATGCAACTTGCCAGATCCTGATGAAAGAAGTTGACTCCATCGCCGTGTCAATCACAAACAGGACCCATATCCTGGCGCATGTCGGTGTGGCATCCGATCACCATCAAAAGGACAAACCGATTCAGACCGAGGCAACAAAGAGGGTCATTGAAACAGGAGAATTGTTGAAGGTGGGGAAAAAGGAAATCCATTGTGATCGCAATGACTGTCCACTAGGAGCGGCCGTTATGGCCCCGCTTTTAAAAGGCGACGAAATCGTCGGTACATTGAAATTCTACTTCCATTCCGAGAAAGCCATCTCCCCGATAATGATGGAGATGACAAAAGGGATCGCGACGCTCTTGAGCAACCAGCTTGAGCTTGCGGAAATCGATACGCACAAAGAACTTGCGAAGGTATCCGAAGTCAAAGCCCTGCAGGCTCAGATCAGTCCTCATTTCCTGTTCAATGCGATCAATGTCATCGTATCGCTGATAAGGATCAACCCGGACAAAGCGAGGACGTTGCTGATCTCGCTGTCTCAGTTCATCAGGCAAAATTTGAGCGGCAGCACGAAATCGACTTCGACATTAAAAGAAGAATGTCAGCATGTGAAAGCGTATCTCGCCATCGAAGAAGCGAGATTCTTTGACCGTTTGCAGGTTCAGTACGAAGTGGATGAAGAGGCGATGCAGTCCGTCGTTCCATCCATCACCCTTCAGCCGCTTGTAGAAAATGCGATCAAACACGGGATGAAAAATCAATCTGAGGGCTTTATTTTAAAAATATCAATTACTTCGGGTAATGATGGTGTGACGGTGAAAGTGGAGGATAACGGAGACGGAATCGAAGCATCACGGCTCGGGACACTTCTGTTGGAGCCGGTTGAATCTGCTACCGGAACGGGAATTGCCCTTTATAATGTCAATAAAAGGCTGGAAATGATCGTCGGAGAAAGGGCAGGGCTGTCCATTCACTCTGTCAAAGGCGAAGGGACAACCGTTGAATTCTCATTAAAAGGAGGAAGATAGCAGATGAGAGTCGCAATCATTGATGATGAACCATACAGCCGGGAAGAAATGAAGCATCTTCTGGGCGAATACGATTGGATTGAAATTGTCGGAGAAGCGAGTTCTGCTGAGAAAGCGATGGAGCTGATCTTAACGAGGGACCCGCAAGTACTATTCCTTGATATCGAAATGCCAGGCATGAGCGGTGTCGATCTCGCTGAAGCGCTTCAGAAAATGAAGCAAAAACCGGAAATCGTATTCGCTACAGCCTACCCGGACTATGCATTAAAAGCCTTTCGCGTCGAAGCGGTGGACTATTTGGTCAAGCCTTTTGAAGAAGAACAGCTGTCGCAGACGGTAGAGCGGCTGAAAAAAATGATTTATACGAACAGTGAAAAGGAAGATAAAGAAGCGGCGAAACCATTGGGCAAGCTGTCCGTACAAGACGAAGATAAAATCATTTTCATCGATCCGGGAGACATCCGCTACATCTTCCGGGAAGAACGGGAAACGTATATCTGTACAGCAAAGAAACGGTATACGTGCAGGCTGCCGATCAAAGAACTGGAAGCGAAACTTGTGACCCATCCTTTTTTTCGGGTGCACAAAAGCTATCTGGTACAGCTCCCGTATGTGGAAGAACTCATTCCATGGGGGAACGGCGTCTATCAGCTTAAGGTCCACGGATCGAAGGAAAAGATCCCTGTGAGCCGGAATTATGTGAAGGAACTGAGGGAGCGGTTGGAGTTGTAGAATCAGATATGGAAGTGTAGGTGTACCAGGTACAAGCGGGAGGATTTGTACCTGGTACTTTTTTTGGGTGGGGGAAGTTGAAATTAGATAAGGAAAGGCAAAAGTTGAAAATAAGCTGCCGGCTTAAATACTATATTACTGCCGCGTATTACAGAATGCGATCGACTTTAATGCATACAGTGCTGATATTTTATTGAAAAATAACACTTGTTAAAAAATGCATAGATATCCTTCAAAACTCCTCAAGCACATCCGGGAACTCTTGGACAATCCCGTCACGCACCCCATTCTTGTCCTTGTAAGTCTTAATGTGTGTTCATTTTCATAGACGGTGAATAATGACGTTAGTTTAGAAATTTTCGACAATTTAAAACGAATTTCTCTGCACGTTAATCTTTCCTGGAAACATCTCAGCCTGATTTTTTGACATGTTAAACAGGATTGTGACGATAGTGTGACGGTGTTTGATATGATGAAAGCGTATTCACGATGAGCGAAAGGGGATCAAATACATGGTCACATTTTTTGTTGCAATTGTCTTCTTAATTATTGGTTACTTCACATATGGAAAATTCATCGAAAAGATTTTTGGCGTGAAAGAGGCGCGGACGACACCTGCCTATGCGAAAGCGGACGGCGTCGACTATGTGCCAATGAACACGAAGAAGAATTCAATGATACAGCTGTTGAACATCGCTGGAGTCGGACCGATTTTCGGACCGATTATGGGGGCTCTTTACGGACCGGTTGCCTTCCTTTGGATCGTACTAGGGGCCATTTTTGCCGGAGCAGTACATGATTATTTGACCGGGATGATTTCAATCAGAAACGGCGGGGCGCATCTGCCGGCTCTTGCAGGTAAGTTTTTAGGCAAAACGATGAAGCACGTTGTTAATGGTTTCTCAATTTTACTACTTGTGCTGGTAGGTACGGTATTCGTTACGGCACCTGCTGCATTGATTGCAAATTTAACTCCTGCCTGGATTTCATTAGGAGTGATCATTGCAGCGATTTTCATTTACTATATTGTAGCGACATTACTTCCAATCGATAAAATTATCGGTCGAGTGTATCCATTGTTCGGAGCTCTGCTGTTAATCAGTGCGGTGGGAGTGGGAGCCGGACTTGTCATCACGGGAGTGGATATTCCTGAAATATCGCTTACGAACATGCACCCTGATTCAGTGGCAATCTTCCCGTTATTATTCTTGACGATTTCATGCGGGGCACTTTCAGGATTTCATGCTACACAGTCACCGATCATCTCCAGAACGACTCAAAATGAGAAGAACGGACGAAAAATTTTCTACGGCATGATGATTCTTGAAGCAATCATTGCGATGATCTGGGCAGCTGCAGCGATGAGCATTTTCGAGCCAGGTGAATTAAGCGCGATCCTTGCCGAAGGCGGACCGGCTGCAATTGTAAGCGAAGTGTCTATACTGATGCTTGGTTCCATCGGTGGAACACTGGCGATCCTTGGTGTCATCGTACTTCCGATTACATCAGGCGACACATCTTTCAGAAGCGCACGTATGATCATTGCAGATTACATCAACGTGAAACAAGTGAAGATCTCAAGCCGTCTTTGGATTGCGGTTCCATTATTCGTCATCTCGATTGCTCTTACTCAAATTGACTTTAACCTTCTATGGAGGTATTTCTCCTGGGCAAACCAATCAACGGCCATGATCGCCCTGTGGGTGGGAGCGATGTATCTTGCGCTCCAAAAGAAACCCCACTGGGTAGCAAGTGTGCCGGCAGTATTTATGACGATGGTCACGTTCACGTATATACTGAACGCGCCAATCGGTTTCGGACTATCAATGGGCACTTCGTATGCGGGAGCGACAATCGGAACGATCGCGGTTGTAGTAGCCTTCATCATTAGTCTGAGAAAACAACTCGGCGCAGGCGGCGAAATTAAAGTCGATGAGGACGTTCCTCAATCGGCAGCGTAAAACTTCATGGGTGATGGGAAGAATTCCCTCATTCACAGTAAGACATTTCTCTGTTGACATTGATGAGTTTTCCGGTAATTACCGGGAAGCTCATTTCTTTTTTGGTGCAAAATAAGAATGGTTCTTAAACCAATTGTTTTGTTGATATGAGCCGGCTATCGCCGGATTCAGGTCATTAGAGTCAGGACGGCGGCGGGTGCTCGTTCTTTTGAGTATCCCGGAGTAATGGAGTGGGCAGATGGAATGGCAACATTCGCAAATGACATATACCTCGTTCAACTTGTTTTCCTATAAAAAAATCAGGAGTGATTCAGCATGACAAAGAAAACGAAAAAAGATGGCGGAACCAAGCAAAATAAAAACCACAAGCCTAAGCAGAAGACATCAGGATCTGCGAATGGGCAGAATGGGTATCACTAGGATTTCGATAAGGACCAATCTCTTCGGGGATTGGTCTTTTTTAGTGAGCCAGTGAGGGATGTTCAATACAGCAGATCAGCGATTTTTCGACAAGTTGCTCGATTATGGGGGGAAGTGGCTTGAATAATTGAAAAGTGGCTTGAATAATGTGATAGTGGCTTGATTTTTCAAAAAGTGGCTTGATAATGGTGAATATGGCTTGAATAGTGTAAAACCCCATAAATTTACACAGCCAAGATCTTAAGATTGTGCGGTTCTCTGTGTATTTTTCTACTGAAGCATCCAAATACAGCTGTTTTCTCCTAAAAGTTGTATTATAATGAAAAGTAGAGTTTTACCTCAAAAGGGGGTTATGTGATGACGGAAAAGAAGAAGATCAGCTTGCAGGAAGCGATGAAGCAGCAGCTGGCTAAGAAGAAAGAAGCGCAGGCAGGCGGTAAGCAAGCGAATAATGGCTTGGCGGCAAATCAGCGCATGCAAAGCCAGCAAACCAAGAAGCCGAGTAATACAAGACGCAAAATGGGAAGTTAATAAGGTTGAAGAAGAGCGCTTAGATGTTGTAGGCAGCTCTTTTTTTTAATGCGTAAACAGTGGGATTACATACATACTCTGCCGGTCAATGGTTCGGTAAGTTGGTTGTGCTTGTCATTATGCTGACTTTTTTTGTTTTATGCGCAAAGATATTAGTATATGCTGACAAAATAAAATATATGCGCAATTTTTTCATTTTATGCTGAAAAAATCTGATATATACTTATTATACCATAAAATGGAAACGTATTCTTCGTCACTCCACCGGAGCGACCCAACCCCTTATTAAAGCCTTCTTTAAAAAATTTTCCAAACCAATTTTTACTGCGTGTCGTCAAAGGTGTAGAGAACTGAGGTGGGAATATGTTGAGTGCGAAGCTGCTGGAGGACAGAAATTTGAATAAGGATGAACTGCTCGAACGAGTGATGGAAGAGTATGGGCAGGCGGTTTTGTACATGGCGTATTCGTATGTGAAGGATCATGGCTTGGCGGAGGATATTGCGCAGGAAGCGTTTGTGAAATTTTATGGGAATGTGGATTCGTTCAGGGGTGAATCCAGTATGAAAACGTGGCTGATGCGGATCACGATCAATCATTGCAAGGATCATCTAAAACGATGGGATACGCGGAAGATCCTTTTTACAAATAAATTAAGTGAGATTCTTCATGAACGGGGGAATCCGGAAATAAAAGCAATCGATGCAGAGAAGCGGAAAGAGTTGCATTCAAAACTGCTCAAGCTGCCTGTCAAGTATCGGGAGGTCATATTTTTACATTATTATCAGGAGTTAAAGGTGAATGAAATGGCTGAGGTGCTGGAATTGAAACCGAATACGGTCAAGACGAGGCTGAAAATGGGGAGAGATCGATTGTACAGATTGTACGGAGAAGGGAGGGGGTACGATGGATAGGGAGCTGGAGCGGAAGATTAAGGAGATGACAGATGAGGGGCTGAAAGGATTGGAATTCAGTGCTGAACTGAAGGGGAAAGTCCGGGAAAAGGTGAAGCGTCAACCTCCTTACCGCAGACGCTGGTATGCGCCGGTCATCAGTTTTTTGATTGTGCTGCTGATCGTGTTTGTCTTTGCAGTGATGAAGGGGGAGAAACTTGGATTCATCGGGAGTGAGTGGCTGAGCGGGTTCTTTGCGAACAGTTCGAATTTTGATATCGAGTTCACCCCATCGTATGGACCGGCGATCAGTACCTTTGATGGGACGATTACCCGCGGGGATGATGTGAAGCCGGTTTCGTTTACCAAAGAAGAGCGGGAAGAGATTTATATGAAGATAGAGAGCATGAAATTTGAAGAAGGAATGAATCTGTACAAAGAAGAGGGCTGCGAGATGCAGCCTTACGGGGAATTCACGGTTAAAGTCCGGATAAATCGAGAGGTTTATGAGCATCACTATTCGGGATGTAAAACGACGAATGACAGCAGAGCACTGGATGAGCTTTGGGAGATGATGCTGAATATGATTGAGAAGAGACCGGGTTATGAGGAAATAGTGAAGCCGTATCTTCTTATTTGAAAAAATGGTTTACTTTTCCAGTTTAGAGTGATAACATAATTGAAATTAACAAATGCGATGACGAGAAGAGTAGCCGGCAGAGTCCTTCATCAGAGAGTCCCGGGAGCTGAAAAGGGGCAGGGAAGCTGCAGGTGAACCAAGACTCTGAGCTGCACATCGGAACTTTTATGAGGAGATGGTGTGACAGGAGCTCCTGTTATAGAGCTAGGGTATAAGCTGTTTAGGCAGTACCTGAAAAGGTTGATATGGTGACATATTGGCGAACTGGGGTGGCACCGCGATCGAATCTCGCCCCCAAGACTGGAATGTCTTGGGGGTGGGATTTTTTTATTGTCTTTGAAGGCACGTCCTTCGCTGCTGTATAGCGGTGGGCGTTGGGGAAGAGATTGCGGGGAGGAATGTGTGATGAGGTTGAAGAATTCGTTGTTGTTATTGTTGGGGATTGGGTTATCGAATGTCGGGGCATGGATTTTCTTGATTGCGCTAAATTTGATTGTGCTGGATGAGTCGGGTTCAGCGCTGGCTGTCGGGATCCTTTATGTGCTGAAGCCGCTGGCTGCACTCTTTACGAATGCCTGGGCGGGGAGCTTGATCGACCGCTTGAATAAGAGGAAAGTGATGGTGGTTCTGGATGTGGGGCGGGGACTGCTGGTCGCGTTACTGCCGTTCCTATCATCAATCCCTCTGATGTACGCGGTTGTATTCGTCATCAATATGGGGAGCGCGGTTTTTTATCCGGCCTCGATGACGTATATGACGAAGTTGATTCCAAGGGAGAAAAGGCAGCGGTTCAATGCGCTCCGGAGCCTGATCGGGTCAGGTGCTTTCATCGTAGGACCAGCCATTGCCGGATTGCTGTTCATTATGGGTACGCCGGCCACGGCGCTTTATTTGAACGGGGCTGCACTGTTTATATCGGGCCTGATTACCCTCTTGCTGCCGGATCTAGAGGGGAATTCATTAGCTGGTACAACGAAGTTCTCATTTGAAATGATCAAGACAGATTGGCAGGTGGTCAGAAATTTCAGCCGCCGATTTACGTATGTGATGGTGATTTACCTGCTGTTCAGTTGTATGATCGTGATGACTGCTGCGATTGATTCATTGGAAGCTGTTTTTGCAAAAGAGGTACTGAGACTTTCAAACAGTACGTATGGATATTTGGTGAGCATGGCGGGAGCGGGATTTCTTGTCGGGGCTCTTGTGAACACAGCGATTGCAGAAAAGGTTCGTGATATCTGCCTGATCGCATTCGGATCGGTTATGGTTTCAGCAGGGTATGTTGTCTTTGCGTTCTCAGATGATTTCGTCGTTGCTGCCGTTGGCTTTTCTCTTCTGTCCTTCTCGCTTGCTTTTGCACAGACAGGATTTGAAACGTTCATTCAGGAGCGGATTCCGATCGGGGTGATGGGGCGTGTGAGCAGTATGTATGGCTGGTTTGAAGGATTTCTAGTCATTGCCGCAACCGTATTGATCGGTGCGGGGGCGCAGCTCGTATCTATCCGGGGAGTGGTGCTTGCAGGTTCGGCCGTCATGATGGCAGTCACTGTTTTGCTTTTCTTCTATTCGTTGAGCAGGGCGAAGGTGAAGCCGATTGGAAAAAATTCATTCGGTTGAATCCCTGTGGAAATTAAATTGACACAAGATGGAAATCTCTATATAATCATTTAAAATATATTGAAAATATTGATGAGGATCAGTAAAGTGAACCTGTCTTTTCAGAGAGGGGGCCAGAGTGGTGTGAGGCTTCTATCGACAATCATTTGAACCTGCCTCTGAGTCTGAATTTTCAGCGGTCCAATACCGTTATCATGTGTGAGTGTAAAGCTTTGCTTTGAATCAGGGTGGTACCGCCAGAAATGGTCCCTGATGATGAGCGGGCTTTTTATTTTTTTAAAAAAGTGTGGGGACACACTCTCGATTTCATTAATAATAAGAGGTGTTAAGTATGGCGAAGAAATTTGTTAAAGATGTCACAGGGATGGATGAAGATTTCGCCCAGTGGTATACGGATGTAGTGAAAAAGGCAGAGCTGGTCGATTATTCGAGTGTGCGCGGGTCGATGATTATCCGCCCTTATGGGTATGCGATCTGGGAAAACATCAAGAATCAACTAGATGCGAAAATCAAGGAAACGGGGCATGAGAATGTGTATATGCCGCTTTTCATTCCGGAGAGTCTCCTTCAGCTCGAGAAGGATCATATCGAAGGGTTCGCGCCAGAGGTGGCGTGGGTGACACACGGTGGTGAAGAGGAGCTGGCCGAGCGTTTATGTGTTCGTCCGACTTCCGAGGTACTATTCGGTGAGCATTATAAAAATATCATCCATTCCTACCGTGACCTGCCGAAGTTGTATAATCAATGGGCGAATGTGGTGCGCTGGGAGAAAACGACACGTCCGTTTTTACGGACACTTGAGTTCTTGTGGCAGGAGGGGCATACGTGTCATGAGACAGACGAGGATGCACACGAGGAAACGGTGAGGATGCTTGAGGTGTACGCGGAGCTTTGCGAGGAGCTGCTGGCGATCCCGGTGATCAAGGGGCAGAAAACGGAGAAAGAAAAGTTTGCCGGTGCGAAGTATACGTATACCATCGAGAGCCTGATGCATGACGGGAAGGCGCTGCAATCCGGGACGTCCCATCATTTAGGTAATGGATTTGCCAAAGCGTTCGGCATTCAGTTCACAGATCGTGAAGGAAAACTTCAATATGTGCAGCAGACGTCTTGGGGACTAACGACACGCATCATTGGTGCGATGATCATGGTACATGGTGATGACCGTGGTTTGGTCGTTCCTCCACGAATGGCTCCGACTCAATTGATGATCGTGCCGATTGCACAGCATAAGGATGGTGTGCTTGATTTTGCGTATGATTTGAAGGAGAAACTTTCGGCAGTGTCGCGTGTCGGAATTGACGCGAGCGATAAGAAGCCGGGATGGAAGTTCAATGAATATGAAATGAAAGGAATTCCATTGCGACTTGAAGTCGGGCCGCGTGATATCGAGAACGGCCAGGTGATTCTGGCGCGCCGTGATACCGGGGAGAAGGTGACGGTGCCGGTCGGGGAACTGGAAACGAAGGTGCCGAAGCTTCTTGAAGAGATCCAACAGAACCTTTTTGAGAAAGCAAGGGAACATCGCGAGGAAATGACAAGCCTCGCAGTGGATTTCGGTGAGTTCAAAGAGGTGATCGCGGAGAAAGGCGGTTTTGTAAAGTCGATGTGGTGCGGAGAGACTGCCTGTGAGGATAAAATCAAGGAAGAAACGGGTGCGACTTCACGGTGCATACCGTTTGAGCAGCAGAAAGTGGCGGATACTTGTGTATGCTGCGGGAAAGCTGCTGAAAAGATGGTATATTGGGCTAAGGCTTATTAGAGTAGGGAATCTGCTATCGAAATAGGGCAGGTAGAGTTAATGGTGGTTTGTACCTGGTAGCAGGGATGGATTAGTTGCTTGATGTGTGCAGGATACAGTGGATTGATTGGTATAAGGTACATTTTATTAGGGTGTACAGGTACAAGAAATAGGCAATTGTACCAGGTACAATTCAACAAGGGGGTGTAACAGTATATTATTTGCGTTGGTGCCAGGCACAATCAGGTGGATTTGTGCCTGGCACAAATAAAGGGCAGTGAGCAGGCACTAATCGGGTGTATTGAGCCGGGCACAAATCCGCCCAATCGAGCCAGGGTTCAACTGTCATGAATCGAAACCAAGGCATCCACACGCCCCCTCGACTAGTTTCTTCCGGGAAACGGGACAACGAACCTGTCCCCATGTCCCGAAATTAATTCTTAGGTCCTTACTTTTAATGCCTCGTCTATTTGGGGGTCCTTCCTAATATAAATAGGTAAGGAGGGGATTCGAAGTGTTTATGGACTTTATTGTCATACTTATTATTTCGTTTGTGGTGATCAGTCTTTGGGTGATTAATGTGAAATTGGATCGCCTCGCCAATCATTTTGAAGTTAGTGACGGCCACACCGTTTCGGATGAAGAGATTGAGAAAGAGCTTGAAGAAGAGTGGGAGAAATGGTCTCAAAAATAATCGGATTTAAAGCGTTCCCTTGATGGGGAACGCTTCTTTTCATTAAAGGGAATTTTTTCAAGTATAGAAATAGGCACGTTACTCTGGGGTTTTTCGTAGGCTGATAGGGAGGAATTGTGTGAGGTGAAACTCAGTGAACATGATTGTGAGATGGATTATCGGTGGGACTGCGGTGCTGCTGGCGTGCCTGGTACTTTATTTGAAATTGAATCCGCCTCTCGAGAGTGAAGGGTTCGGATGGAGTGAGCACGACCCGGGTACCGTGACAGTGGAACTTCAAAATGAAGGGATTCATAAGCTGAAGTTGACTGAGGTGATGGTCAATGGCGGTGAACGGCCTTCTAGGACAGAATTGGGCGTCAGCCGGACGAATGCACTCATCGGAATGTTTGCCTTGGAGAAAGAAATAGAGGGAATCAGTTTTCACGACATCCACGAATATGATATAGAGATGATGTACAGCCGAGTAGAGGCCATACAGCTGGATGAGCAGGATAACAGAAGTGCGATCCGTCATTATGGATTGGCACTTGAGCATTGTAAGAAGATAGACTCTGTAATAGTGAAATACACGTATTTCGGTTTTCCTTTTACAAAAATAATTGAAATTGAGAGAATCAACTAGTTTCTGCTGATAAACTGCTATAATTAGAGGATATGAGGATATTGGCTGATTGCCTTGAAAGAGAGGTGCTTCGGGTGGATAAAAGAAGTTTAAGCATAGAAACACCGCGGTTAATTATAAGACCGTTCATGAAGAGTGACTATTGGAACTGGTTCAATGAGAATATGAAAAGGCTGCCTGCCCAGCACAAGTATGATCTTGGATGGCAGGATTTGAGTGAGTGTACGGAATATTGGTTCCGTGACATGATCGACCAGCAGAATATAATGATGAACAACGACGAGGTCTATATTTTCGGTGTGTTCCTGAAACAGACTGGAGCGTATATCGGAAACATTGATTTTTCTACCTTGATGAGGCTGAGTTTTCATTGGGGACGGATCGGTTATACGCTGAACAACACGCACTGGAAGCAGGGTTACGGGAAGGAAGCTGTGAGGGCTGCGTTGAAGATGGCGTTTGAAAAGGTCAATTATCACCGGGTAGAGGCACATATTAACCTTGATAATATTCCTTCGATCAGGCTTGCCGAGTCGGTCGGAATGAAGTTCGAATGCACACGGAAGGGCTTTATCAATGAAAATGGGGCGTGGACCGATAACCACGTGTATTATATGAATGCGGAGGATTATTATTAAAGAGCGCTCAGATCAGATCTGAGCGTTTTTAATGTGCATGGGCCTGTTCTATCTGCTGACTATGGTGAAGGTCATGATCGGCCAGTCCTTTCAGATAGCCGGAAAGTGCCCATTTTTTTTCACCAGGTTTGATCGTTTGTCCCACGATACTTAAGGGATTTCACAGATACCTGTCAACAACCGTTTTTGGGAGTCAATGAACGATTGGATGACGGTGGTTTGTTCATAGGAGAGGGCTTTTGAAGCGGACTGTTCATTCAGGTGCCGGGAATCAGGCGCTTTCGGAAGCGGATCGCTGTTCCCCAGATAAGGCAGCCTCTTGGTCACTACAAAATCATCCCACGGTCCGAAATGGCAGATGATCTCTGCGGTACTCCACTTGTTCTCATCGATTGGACGAAACCATTTCTGCCGGAAGATTGTTCAATGACTTCACCCATTGAATCATTTCCTTAAGGTGCCGGAGGATCGCTTCTCTATTACCTTTCACTTCGATCACTTCTTTCGAAATCATTTATTCAATATTTCACCATGTTCATTGACGATTTCAGTGAAAGAATTAAAGGCCAGTCCCGCACTTTAAACAGTGCGGGCCTGGCCTTTGGTCATGCTTTTTGTATTTCCTGGTTTGTTTCGGGTTTCATGGGAAATAGGCGGCCGTCTTTGTCGCGGAATACGATGTGCTCTCTTGATAGTTTGGTTGGCGTATCCACCCCGGCTGCAGCCGATAGATTGTATAGCCCTTCACGCAGGGAGAGCATGTAGTTGCAGACACGGAAGGATTTTTCTTCTACAATCAGAGCTTTCTGCAGTCTATTGTCTGTAGTTGCAACCCCAACCGGACAATTATTGGTATGGCATACCTGAGCCTGGATGCAGCCGACGGAAAACATCAGGCCTCTCGCGATATTCACAAAATCGGCTCCAAGGGCGAGAGCGAAGGCGACTTTGTCAGGTGTAAGCAGCTTCCCTGAGGCAAATATCTTCACTTTGTCCCGGACACCGTGTTTGATAAGCGTATCATGGAGAAAAGGAAGTGCCGACTTGATCGGAACACCTGTAGAAGCGGCCAATTCATGATAGGAAGCCCCGGTGCCGCCTTCGCCGCCGTCTACGGTGATGAAGTCAGGATGTTTTCCTGTATCGGCCATGTATGAGGCAAGTTCCTCGATATCGTTTGTACTTCCTACAACAATCTTGATTCCGACAGGTTTTCCGCCGACCTGACGCAGTTCATCAATGAAATCCAGCATTTCTTCGTTTGTTCCAAACTCCTTGAAACGGTTGGGGCTGTCGATTGATTTATACGGTTCCACATTGCGGATATTTGCTATTTCAGGTGTTACCTTAGCTTCGTCCACATGTCCTCCCCGGGTTTTGGCTCCCTGTGCGAGTTTCAGTTCAAATGCTTTAATCTCGTCCAGTTCGCTTTTCTTTTTGAATTCTTCCCATGAAAAATCACCATCCTTGGTGCGGACGCCGAAAAGACCTGGACCGATTTGACAGATGATATCGACGCCGCCTTTTAAGTGGTGTTTTGATAATCCGCCTTCTCCGGTATTCATCCATGTACCTTTGGCCAGAGCCAGGCCGGTTGAAAGGGCAGTGATGGCTTTTTCCCCGAGTGAACCGTAACTCATAGCGGATTGGCCGATCAGGCTCCTCACTTTGAAGGGGTGCCTGCATGTTTGCTCCCCGATGACGGGGGCATCTTCATTCCTTAGCAGGAAGGGATCGACTTCTTGCTCTTCCCGGTGCTCTTTTCTCCTGAACAAATTATCCTTATCGATTTTGTAAATCTTAGACTTTATTCTTTGGCTGTTGTCAACGCGCAGTTCATCGCGCTGAACTGGAAATAATGCATTTCTGATATAATAGCCTTCGCGCTCAAAGTCGCGTTCCGATCCGAAGCCAAGCATCCGTGATTTATATTTTCCAGATAAGACGGTTTGCTGGTATTCATTTCTGGAGAATGGTTTCTCTTCAGTGTCATTCGAGAAAAGGTATTGCCGCATTTCCGGGCCGATTTTTTCTAAAATATATCTCATTTTTCCGAGAATCGGAAAATTCCTTAATACAGCATGTTCTTCCTGCTGCTCATCCCTGACCATGATATAGAGGATCATTCCGGCGGGGACCAGGATGATCAATGCGATGAGAGATAGAAGAATCCATAATAAGATCGTAATGCCATCCATTTGAATTCCTCCTATTTCAGTAATAGTAAATATAAAACCGCGAGTCCTCCGACGAGAAGGCCGCTTGATAACGATATCCATTTCCACTTGTTCAAAGGAGGATGTGCCTTCATAAGGGCAGACAACTGAACGAAAATGGAGATGGCGGCAAGAGTCAGGATCATCAGGAGAATGGCTGATGGTGAAAAATGCTTCCTGCCGTATTCAATCAGGAAATATCCCCCGAGGGCAGTGCCGATGACAATCAGGTAAAGGAAGGTAAGTACCGATTTATTCATGCTGTTACCCCACCTTCCCGTATAAATAGACGAGAGTGAAAATCAGTACCCACACGAGGTCCACAAAGTGCCAGTAAAGAGAAAACACGGTCAATTTTGACTGAGTTTCTATATTCATACCCTTCCTTCTAAAGTGGATGAGTAAGAGAGCCATCCAGATGAGACCTGTGGCGACATGCGCCCCATGGGTTCCAACAAGCAGGTAAAAGGCTGACAAAAAAGAGCTGTTCTGCATCTCATACCCTTTGTCATAGTAAAGAAGAAATTCCCTGCCTTCCATGAATAAAAACAATCCTGCCAATATCATTGTCATCGCTAAGAAGACGATCGTTTTTCCTGATTTTCTTCCTTCGCTTGCCTGATGGCAAATGTAAAGGGTGAAGCTGCTTGAAAGCAGGAGAATGGTTGACACCATTACACTGTTCAATTCAAACATTTCTTTCGGGGCGGGGCCGCCGTCTGTATGGGATCGCAGAGTCAGGTAGACGCCGAATAAAGAAGCGAAGATGACGACCTCCGCTGCGATGAAGAACCACATTCCCAGTTTCTTATCTTCTTTCTGCTCAAGAAGAAAGGACTCTGTGTTCATGACTTTTCCTCCTTTTCATCGCGAAGTTCAGAGCGGGTGTATGCCTGCCAGCTGTCATCCTTGAAAGACCTCAGGACCAGTATGCACATGACACCGATCACACCTGCCCACTGAAGGAGAGGCTGGTAAAAGATGAAGCCGAAGGAAGAGCAGAAAAAGATGGCGGACAGAAAAATGGGCTGAGCCGTATGTTTGGATAAATAGATCGGACCATCTTCTTTGATTGTTCTCAGGTATCCATTCCCGTTCCTCTTTTCATACCATAGCTGATCGATCGTCGTGATGACCGGGCGATCAATGAAATTGCCAGGGGGAGGAGGGGAGGAAAGGGCCCATTCAATCGTTCTTCCATCCCAAGGGTCACCGGTTGAATCTTTCTCCCCGTGGCGGATACTCCAGTAGATATTAAATAGGAAAACCATGACGGCAGCAGCCATAATGAAGGCCCCGACTGTACTGATCAGATTCAAGCTGCCGAGTCCGTCGCTTTCGAAATAAGTGAACACCCGCCGCGGCATCCCGTTCAGCCCCATAAGGTGCATCGGGAAGAACGTGAGGTGGAAGCCGATGGTGAACAGCCAGAAATGCCATTTTCCAAGGACTTCATTCAATAAAAAGCCGAACATCTTTGGCCACCAGTAATAGACACCGGCAAAGATTCCTAAAATGGTGCCCCCTACAATGACATAATGAAAATGGCCGACGACAAAGTAGCTGTCGTGGTATTGGTAATCAGCAGGAGCGGATGAAAGCATGACGCCGGTTGCCCCTCCGATTAAAAAGGTAGGAATGAATGCAAGTGAAAAAAGCATGGCCGTCTTGAATCGGATGACCCCTCCGCGGATGGTAAACAGCCAGTTGAAAATCTTGATTCCTGTCGGGACCGCGATCGACATCGTCGCCAGTGCGAAAATCGCATTTGAAATCGGACCCAGTCCAACGGTGAACATATGGTGTATCCACACCATGAAGCCAAGGAATCCGATCAGGACAATCGCAAATACCATGGCGGCATAACCGAATAAATTTTTGCGTGAAAAGGTCGTGATGACATCTGAAAAGATGCCGAATGCAGGGAGGATCAATATATAGACCTCAGGGTGTCCGAATATCCAGAACAAATGCTGCCAAATCAATGGATTACCATCCGTTCCGCTAAGGAATGCCGTGCCATACACACGGTCCATCATCAGCAGCAATAAGGCGACGGTCAATGCCGGGAAAGCAAACAGAATCAAGATCGACGTCACGAATGAGGACCATGTGAAGAGCGGCATCCTCATGAACGTCATTCCTTTGGCACGCTTTCTGATGATCGTAACGAGAAAGTTGATGGCTGTCAGCATGGTGCCGATTCCTGCAATCTGAATGCCAAGCGTGTAATAGTCAAGCCCGGGTCCGGGACTGAATGTATCCAGGCTTAAAGGTGAGTAGGCAGTCCATCCGGTTGACGGGGATCCGCCGAGAACGAAGCTCACGTTCACCAATGCCCCCCCAGTCAGAAACAGCCAGAAACTGAGCAGGTTCATATAAGGAAAGGAAAGATCCCTTGCACCAATTTGGAGGGGGACGGCGACATTCATCAACCCGATCAAGAGGGGCATGGCCACGAAGAAAATCATGGTGGTTCCATGCGTCGTCATCATCTGGTTGTATTTTTCCCCTTGGAAGACCCAGAACTGATTCTCGGGGAGTGCCAGCTGGAGGCGGATGATCAAGGCATCCAGACCGGCCCTCAGGAAAAATGCCCCGCCTGCAGCGAGGTACATGATCCCTACTTTGGTATGGTGAGTGGAGGTCATCCAATCCCACGCATATTGCCATTTTCGATAGCGGGTCAAGAAAAATATGGCCATAATTCCCATTAGCAAAATAGACAGGTCCGCAGCGATAATATCCGATGGAAACACAAACTCCCTGCCAAAAATCGTATATTTGATGTCCATTGGAGAACCCTCCTTTTCACCGAATTCATTATTCTAAGTGGGAAAGATAGTTGCTGAGTGCTTCAAGTTCTTTATCCGACAGCTCCTTAAATCCGGGCATTTTTGCACCAGGCTTAAAGGATTTCGGATCTTTTATCCACTTTTTCATATTTTGTTCATTGTTTGGAACGACGCTGGCGATCATGTCCTTGCTTCCGATGCCGGCAAGGTTCGGACCATCGCTATTGCCGGTATAGTCTGCAGCATGACAGCTTAAGCAGTTCGAAGTGAATAATTTCTTGCCTTTTTCATAGGAAGCGGAGGCTGCAGTGTCAGGAGCCGGTCCCTTTGCCTTGTCGTTTATCCATTGATCATAGCTATCTTTGCTGACAACATGGACTTTGAATCTCATCAAAGAGTGAGAGGCACCGCAAAGTTCGGCACACTTCCCTTCATAAACTCCGGTTTCTGAAGCGTGGAGGGTCAATCGATTTGTACCTCCTGGATTTAAATCCTTTTTACCGCCAAGTTTGGGTACCCAGAAGGAATGGATGACATCCTCCGATTTGAGATTGAATACGACCGGAGTGTCCACTGGGATCCATACTTCATTTGATAATGTGATCGCTTGGTCGTTGTATTCAAACTCCCACCAGTATTGATGACCGGTGACAGTGATTTCCATCTTTTCTCCTTGTTCCTTCTGAGAATCTGAGAGCGAAAAGGTTCCCTGCACGGTTGGTACTGCCAGGATCAATAACAAGACTATGGGAATCACGGTCCAGGCTATTTCAAGTTTTTTATTCCCTTTCACGTACGGCGGGATCATATCCCTGCGCTGCGGAGTCTCCCTGTATTTCCACGTAAAGATCACAAACATGGAAAAGACGGTGATGAAGACAAACAGCATGATTCCGGTTGACAGCTGGATCAAATTTTCCTGCAGCTTAGCAACAGGGCCTTTAGTATCAAGGACCTGAAGAGAATTGCAGCCAGTAAGTATAAAAGAAACCGAAAAAAGGAGCGGATACAGTAGGCGTTTCATGTGATCACTCCTTAAAATAACCGCTTTAAGGCTTTACGCAACGGAGGCATTTCGACTTCATGTTTCTTGAAGAATTTCTTCATCACATGCTTGGAGTAGCCTGATGCCTGATCAAGGGTGATTTTTCCAGGCAGTGGAGGCTGGTCTTCAATCTGTATATCCAGAATGACTGGTTTATTGGATTTTGCAGCCATATCAAAAGCAGGTTCCAAATCTTCATGTTTGATGACCCGGTAGCCTTCCCCGCCGCATGCTTTCGCGAACTGTGCGAAATCGATATCCTGAAGATCCGTCTCATATTCGAGGTGGCCGCTTTCTTGCTGTTCATACTTGATCATCCCGATTTTTCTGTTATTGAGGATGACGACGATGATCGGCAGCTTATATTTAACGGCAGTAACGAAATCGTGCATCACCATGGTGAAACCTCCATCCCCGCACACAGCAATCGCCTGGCGTTCGGGATAGACAAGGGCACTTGCGATTGCTCCGGGCAGCCCGCATCCCATCGTCGCCATCCAACTGGAGATAATGAATTTCTGATTGGTCATCCGGAAATGCCGCGCCGTCCAGACCGTTACGTTTCCGACATCGACTGACAGTGTGGCATCATGGTCAGCGATCTTCTGGATCATCGGGATGACCTGCGGCGGTTTGATCGGTGTGGTTGCCTCTGTCTCATCCTTCTCTACATGCTTCCACCAGTTCTTCATATTGATCTGGCATTCTTTTAAAAAGGAACGGTCTTCCCTGCGCGGGAGCGATTTGTTCCATTCCTGGAGGACAAGCTTGGAATCACCAGCGATGCCTGCTGATACAGGATACCTTTTACCGATTTGAGCAGAATCGGCATCGATTTGGACAGCCTTCGCATCCTCCGGCAGGAATTCCCTGTAAGGGAACGACGTCCCGATCATGATGAGCAAGTCCGTTTCCTCCATAGCCTCATATGCAGGCTTCGTCCCGATCTGACCAAGCTGGCCAAGGTTGAGCGGGTGTTCATCAGGCAGGGTCCCTTTTGCCGGAAGGGTGAAGATGATAGGGGCAGCGAGTCTGTCCGCAAATTCCTCCAATTCATTCACCGCACCTTTTGCTCCTGTCCCTGCAAGGATGACCGGGCGTTTGGAATCCTGCAGATATTGAAGTCCGTTCCGGATATCATCGAGGAGCGGAGCCGGTTTTGCAATCGAAGAAACGCTTGAAGTGTTTCTCACGTTGTCTTTGATTTTCTGTGCAGGCATATCGTCCGGGATGACGAGCACAGAAACACCTTTCCTGGCATAAGCAGTCCGTATCGCTTGATTTAACAGATCCGGAAAGGAGTCCGGCGAAGAGACGCGTGCGTTAAATACAGAAACATCCTCGAACAAGCGCTCCAGATGCACCTCCTGAAACGAATCCTCCCCAAGCTTGGAGCTTTCCACCTGACCGGCGAGAACGAGCACCGGCGCTCCGTCAGCCTTTGCATCATATAGCCCGTTAAGCAGGTGGACCGCACCCGGTCCTCCAATAGATAAGCAGACTCCTATTTTGCCTGTAAGCTTCGCATAGGAAGAGGCGGCCAGGGCGGCGACCTCCTCATGCCTGACTTGAATGAACTCAATTTGCTCCTTCTCACTTCTCAGATTGTCGACAAAATGATTAATAGAATCCCCGGGCAAGCCAAAGAGATGGCGGATATCCCATTCCTCCAGTACCTCTGCAGCTAAATACCCTGCTAAGTTCTCACTCATTTCTATCACCCTCCAAAAAAACTCATTATTCTATTGCGATACCACGAACTGAGGTGAAGTAAACGGAGAACAGAGAGGAAATCGGTTTAAATGTCCAACCTTGGTACAAAAGGACCGTCCCTGGAAATTTTAAATG
>NZ_JABMCR010000079.1 GCF_013179555.1 Bacillus haikouensis | reverse complement strand
TCATTCAGAAACAGCCAAGCCGCTTGCACTAAAACTTCAGAGTTCTAATATTACCTTGCTGCCATCTGAATATTTAGGAGTCCATATTCTTGGTGCATTAGTATTGTTTGTTTTATTATTCAACATCTTTAAATTACCAGCCAATATCACGCTCTTGTTAGTCCCGGCAATCTTATTTGCATCTCATTTTCTATTATTCTACTTAAGGAAAAATAAGTATGAAGAGCGCTTCAATAGCCAGCTGGCTGATATCTGCAGGCTGCTCGGGAATGGAGCAAGATCGGGCCTGACGATAAACCAGGGCATTGAAATGGTTGCCAGGGAAGTTGGGGCTCCTGCAGGTGAGGAATTTAAACGAATCGCAAACGAATTAAAGCTGGGGGTTCCATTGGAAAATGCACTCAGATCAATGCAAATAAGAAATAAGTCAAGGGAATTTCAGTTGTTTATTGCTACGATTCTTATCCAAAAGAAAACAGGCGGAAATTTAGCAACAACACTTGAATCCATGTCCAATACCCTTGAAGACCGCAAAGTGCTCAATCAAACCATAAAAACAATGACTTCGGAACAAAGGTATATTTCTATCATTGTACCTGCTATGCCAATCTTTATTGTTCTCATGATGAACAATATTATCGATGGATTCACAGATTCTCTAAAGACGGTACCCGGCATGATTATTCTTGCTCTTTTTCTCTCAGGAATCGTACTATCATTCTTTCTAATTAGAAAAATAACAAATATAAAGGTGTAGCCTATGGATGCCATCATTATTTTAGCCATTATCTTATTCTGGATTACTTTCGTCATTGCGCTTCGTCATTACTCTGTCTATATAAAAGAAAAAAGAATGCTGCTGGAGCACGTTTCCGACGTGACAGAAGTAAGTGCATTTGATAAGGAAAATAGAAAGAAAAACAAAACCAGCTTAATTGAGAAACTAACCAAATATGCAGATGAGTTTGCGGATCTAGGTCAGAGAATTAACTTTTTCAGTGAAAATCATGATGTGAAAGACTGGCTTCAGAAGTCAGGGAACAAATATGGATTGACTGTTGAGAGGTTTCAGGGATTAAAAATAGTCCTCCTTTTAATCGGATTTATTACGGGCTTTTTATCCCTGATAATTGGACTTCCTTTTTCTCAATACGCCATTATTTTTAATCCGATTATCGGATATTTCCTGCCAATTATACTGGTACGAAGTCAAGCAAAAAAGCGTCAGGAAGCACTCCGCCATGACCTGCCTGATTTCCTGGATACAATCAGTACCAGCTTGCAGGCTGGCGTCAGCTTAGACCAGGCTTTAAGGGAGGTGATCCGTTTCTTTGAAGGACCGATCAAAGAAGAGTTCTCAAGGTTCAATCATGAAATTGATTTGGGAGTACAAAGGGAAACGGCCTATCGGAACTTACTGAACCGGAATGATAATCCTGAATTCCAGAGTTTAATAAAGTCCCTGTTGCAAGGCCTTAAACTGGGGGTACCGATAGCAACAACGTTTAAGGTTCAGGCTGAAGATATGCGTCAGTTCCGGGAAGAACAAGTGAAAGAGCTCGCAGCTAAAGCCTCACCTAAGGTTACACTAGTGACCACTTTTGTAGTTGCGCCAGTATCAATCCTTATGATTGCTGGTTTGATGCTGCTTAATATGATTTATGGTGAGAACAGTATTTTTAAACTATTTAATTTATAAAATGGAGGAATTAACCAATGAAGAAACTTACAGAAATTTACACGAAATGCTCAATTAAAGTAGAAGGTATGGTTCGTAATGAGAGAGGTTCACAGACATTAGAGTGGATTGGGATTGCCGCGGTTGTGGTTATTATGGTAGGTGTAATCTCTACTGCATTCTCAGGCGATACTTCAATTGGGAAAACAGTTCTAAATAAAATTAAAACAATGATAGGCCAAATCGGTGGCGGGGGTCAATAATAGAGAAGGTACATGTTTGGAGGTAAAGACGTTGCTAATGAGAAAAAAAGCCATCTTACTTTTCTTCACTGTTCTTCTCTTCTTAACGGCGTGCAGTGAAAAAGAGAATACTAGCGAACCTAATCAAAAGAGTACTCATGAAGAAAAAGTCGAAGAACCGAAAGATGAAAAACAAAATAACTCAATTAGTGATAGTGACTATTTTAATGAACTACCAGAGATTCCGGAGGATACTTTGGACGTAGTGAAACAGACACCCGGAAAATACGCAAACCAAACTGTTTTCCAAGAAGGTGTCACAGAAAAGGTGAAGCAGGAAATTAAAGAGATTCCCCCGCTTCCTGAAAATCCATCAGAGCAAGATTATGAAACATATTTCAAATATGTGTATTCATTAGCTGCAAATGATTTTCAAGATCCTGATGACTTAGTGAAAAAATGGGAATTTTCAATGTTTGGAAGTTCTGATCTAAATGATCCAAAATATCAATTTAAAGATAACTATAACGTTGAGATCATATTAGATTCGAGTGGCTCTATGGGTGCAATAGTGGACGGCAAAACCCAATTGCAGTTAGCGAAAGAAGCTATAAATGAATTTGTGGGGAGTTTGCCTGAAGAAGTGAATATTTCTTTAAGAGTATATGGTCACAAAGGTACCGGAGATGACTCAGATAAACAAAAGTCCTGTTCGAGTATTGAACAAGTTTATGGGTTTGAAAAATATGAATCCGGCGCATTTAATAAAGCACTTAAACAATTTCAACCTAGTGGATGGACACCCATTGCAAAAAGCTTAAAAGAATCATTCGAATCGTTTAAAAAATATGATCAAAAAACAAACACTAATCTAATTTACTTGGTGAGTGATGGAATTGAGACTTGTGACGGAAATCCAGTTAAAGTTGCTGATGAATTTGCCGGCTCCAATGTTTCTCCAATCATTAATGTAATTGGATTCAATGTAGACTCACAAGCTCAAAAACAATTGAAGAGTGTAGCGGATTCCTCCAACGGAATTTATACAACTGTAGGAAATAAAGAACAATTAACAAATGAGTTTGAAAGGGCTCAAGAAGTATTATTGCGCTGGGAAAGTTGGAAAGCGGATGCCTTAATCGATGTTGAAAGTCAAAACCTGGACAATAAGCTTGATATAAGTACCTATTCAAATGACTGGAATTTTATTAAAGAGGATCAAATAATACGTATCAATGAAATACTTACTCTATTAAGAGAGCAGGATAAAATCAATTTAGATAACGAAGAAGAGCTCAAAAAAAGATCCTCTGAAGTCCTGGAAGTTATTAATGAAGCTTACGATGAAATTGTTAATGATCTAAATACAACCAACAAAAAAGGAATTGAATCATTAAAAGAATCGATAAACAAAAAATACAACAAGCAAGTGGAATAGTGACTCTGTGGAAACACGGATATTCACTATTATAAGATTACATCGATGAGTAAAGCATAAAGCCTTATAATCAGAAAGGAATTAAGAACGATGTTTGAAAAAATAACAAGTAAAGTTGTTGTTACAATCGCTCTACTCATCGTTCTTTTCCAATCATTTTCTTTTCCTATTTATGCAAGTGCAACGATCCAGCCATGGAAAGGGAATCCATGGACAGGACAAGATTGGAAAGGTACCCCATGGGATGGGAAAGACCTTCAGTGGGAAGGTGAATCCTGGGAAGGCAATCCATGGGAAGGTAATTCAACAAACGGAAATGATTGGGAAGGAAACGGGACAGAAGGTCAAGGCACGAGCGGACAAGGGACAAACGGACAATCGTGGGAAGGATATCAATGGACAAATGCTCCCTGGTATATGGATCCTTGGCTAAATAATGGTTGGACACCAAATGGTTTTGAAGGGAGCCCGTTTACCGGGAATGGAACAACTGGAGATCCATTTTCGGGTAATGGAACAAACGGAAATCCATTTTCAGGAAATGGAACCAATGGTAATCCCTTTGCCGGAAATGGCACTAGCGGAAATGCTTTTGAAGGTAGTACAACCGCAGGCAATGGTACTGAGGGGAGTTCATTTGAGGGAAGTCCAACAGACGTAAAACTGCCGTTGGGATATGAGGTTGCAAAGTATATTTCGAATGATATCATTGGCGGACAGGTTAACTTAGTCAGTGATTTTATGAATTTTGATTTTGAGGCTAATCCAAATGGCTTCAGACCAAATGCCACCTTCTTTTCCTCACTTATGTTAAATGGAGTGAAAGTAGGATTAGGTGACAAAACACCATGGTTTATTAATGGAGTTGCTGATGCTCATGATGGTGTTCTTAAAACAGTTGATGCCATAGGGGCTGCTAAAGATTATAAGTTAATCAAAGATGCTGCGACACTGGCTCAGAATGGTGGAGCAAGTAGAGGAGCATTAAACTTAGCTGATAATGCTGATTTATTATCAAACTTATCAAAAGTTGGTTCGATATCTAAACTAAACGTTGCTACTGCTGCTGTAGGTGCTGGATACTCAGCTTTTGAATTAGGGTTTAATGGTGTAAAAGCCTATGAAGTATTAAATTCTGATGTAGCTGGCAATCAAAAAGTTTCTGCGGTAGCTGAAGCGACAAGTAGTTTTGGAGATCTGATGATGAACGCGGGAGTAGTTACAGCTGCAATTCCGGGAGGGCAGGCAGCAGGTGCCGTTATGATTGCAGGGGGAGCTGCAATATGGGGGGCTTCCAAATTAACTAAGCTAGTGGCTGATAATTGGAGTGGAATCAAAAAGTTCGCGAAAAATCCTGTTGAAAACACAGCGAAAGCTATTGGTAAGGGGATAAGTAAAATAAAAGGATGGTTTAGTTAAATCTATGGTAAAAAGAAGGGGAGATTGACTCTTCTCCCCTTCTTTTTATAATCTAACCATAAAGGAAGTTATATGATGAATGTGAACATCTTAAAGAAGGAAGCAAATAAACATAAAAAATTTCTTGAAAATAATGTAATGTTGAATCCATATAGTTACACAGTTAATAACATTCCTTATTACTTAGTAATCTATCAAAAAGGCGAGAAATTTAAAGGATATGCTGTAATATCAGAATCTGGATTTAAGAAAACAGATGCTTTAAATGCTTTTGAAAGGTTAATCATTTTTAATGTCTATGTTAATCGTTTTTTTGAGATAGAAGAATCGAAAATGAAATTAAAACCGGAAACATTTTTGAATATAAAGAGGGTTATTCAGGATTACCAAAGTCATGCGGAAGTTAATGAAAAATTGAGTGAAAGTATAAATTTACTTACGAACCTTGAAATGCTCTTGAAAGATTTACAGCGGCACCTAACTGAATACACTCGTCATTATGATAATGATATTTTAACCACTAATAGAATAGATGAAGAAGAGTTGCACACTTTATGGAAGACTCTTTCGTATGTAAACCGTATTCAATACCTTCAAGGTAAAGAGCTAATTGATAACTTTGAGACATTAACAGATTTGTACAAAAAAATGAAAGAATTAAAACTAGATAAAAAACTTTCAGAATATGACATGAACGTTTTCAAAGAATTGACTAGCGAAATAAATACCACAAAGAGAAGTATAAATTCATTAGGGTTCGAAAAAGAGCACGCAGGTTTGTCAGAAAGAGAGTTTGTTGAACACTCTATAAAGAGATTTAAAAGGCTGGGAGAGGAAAAACTTTCTCATTATAAAAAAGATTTACGCTATCCAAAACCCTGAGGTGAGAAACCATGGATAAACCAATAAGATACACTTTCTCATTCATCGGGGAAAGGTTCGAAAAAATATTACTGATAATTTTATGTGTGCAATTACCCTTACTGTTGCTGCACTCTCTCGTTACTAACTATATATATGCCATAACTCCGAATTTAGGAACAATCTATTCGGTCGCAGACATTTATTATGCATTATTTACGATATTAATCTTTATTTATGCTCAAGTTCCATTTGTGAAATATACATTCAACGAACTAGAGGGAAGAGAAGATTCTTTAAAGAATGCCTTCTACACGTTTGTTGTACAAGGATTCCCTATCTTTGTTTTTGCCTGCCTGATTAGTGTACTTGCAGTTTTTGGGTTCGCCTTATTTATCATACCTGGGATAATCGTTCTTTCTGTATTTATCACTGCTCCTATAATCGCAATCGTCGATAACAAATCAGTATGGAAATCAATTAAAGAGGCGGGATTATTATTTAAGAAGAAATTCATAAAGATCATTCTACTGATTTCTTTTTGGGGCATTTTCGAAATGGTACTGGGAATAATCCTAAACGGTTTAGTCTTAAGGATAACATCATCATATGCTGCCATTGCAGGTGTCCAGATGATTACAAATATGATTTTTTATCCAATCTTCTTAGTTTTATTAACCACTTATACGCTGAAATGGAGAGCCGGATTAAGAAAGCTAGTGTAGTCGGAATGGGGTAAAAACAAATGAAAAGAATAATGGAAAAACTAAAAAGTGAAAAAGGTTCATCTACGATTGAATTTTTAGGTATTCTCCCCCTGGTTCTTGTAGTCGTAATGATTGCCTGGCAGCTAATCGTAAGTGTCCAAGCTGTAGTGGTTGCTCAATCTGCAGCAAATGAAGCAGCTAAGGTATATTCTATAACTGAGAACTCCTCAGAAGCTTCTCAGGCGGCTCAAAACATTGTAGCTGCCGGTGGATCTTACCTTACTTTCAATGGAGCATCCGGAATGTCCCAGAAGGACTTTACAGCAAATATCAGCGTTTCGATAGACTTAGTGTTTCTTCCTGAAGAAATCATGCCAGGTAACACTACACCTACTATCTCATACACTTCAAAGGCCACTGGTAAGGTGATTAAGAATGAAAGCTAGAGTAATAGATATTGTACGGCAGGACAGAGGGAATGCGGCAATTCTTATGATTGGGCTTCTCAGCATTATGATGGTATTATTCATATTTGTTTTTAATCTTTCAAAAATATTTGCTGTAAAAGAAGAAGCGAATACGACTGCCCAGCAAGCGAGCTTAGCAGCTACTTCAGTACTTTACTCTCAGGTTGATGAAGTAATTAATGACTATGAAGCAGCTCTTATAGGTACGGTTGATAAACTTCCGGAATCGATTGGCAAAAAAATTCAAAAGAAAGAATTCGAGCTTCAATCAGATTCAAGTTATGATGATTATTCTGACAATGAAATTGAACTGGAAGCATTGGATATTGTCCTTACAGAAGAGTTGCAGCGAGGGGTGGGTAAGGATCAACTTCATGATATGTTGAATATTGAACTTTATGAAACCATAAAAGAGATGGAAGCCCAAGCGCAAACGACGATTATCCAAAACAATGGGAATCTATCTGGTGCTACTCTTGTCGTTGACGATGGCCAGGTATTTGTACGCGCGTCCAATACGGTAGAAGGAACATCATTTAAAGGGTTCTTTACAGATCTAAAAGAAGACCTCTTTCAAACGGCCGGAGGACCCAAAGTTGATTTCCTTACTGAATTAAGTAAGTTTGATGTAAAGATTGAAAGATCACTTGATTGATATTCATGACGGGAGAGGAAACGATGTCCAAAAAAGAAAAACGCTGGAGAAGATTTTACTTATTCTTAATGATCTTTTTCTATGCAATATATGTGCCGGTGTCAATAATTGAATGGCTGGCAGGAGATGGCGGACTTCCTCTGACTGCTGTAGTAGTGGGAATAGCATTGCCATATATGAGAAAAAATCATTTACATCAGATTCAGATGAAGGAAAATACGGGAGCTTGAATATATATGTTCAAGCTCTTTTTCTTTAATATTGGCTTCCAATTTAAATAATTTTACTAGGGTTGATTTTTTCGAGTGAATAGAATGCTGAGCGTCATCAATACTTCAAAAAGTCTTCTATGAAAAAGGTATTCTGCCAATGAAAGGTTGGAATCTATTTAATTAAAATTAAATGAATTAAAGGAGAAAACCCCAATGTTCAACAAACACAAAAAAGCCCTGCGCAACGCCAAATTCAAGAAAACGATCACAAGAACCATCGGACACGTCAAGGTCGATACAGTGTTGACTGAAGAGCAGGTTACACCTGGTGACACGCTTTTTGGAGAAGTTCGGCTTTCTAGTAAAAAAGGATTTAAAGAGGTTGAAAAGGTGAGGGTTTCCCTGATGCAGCAGTTTCCGTTTTCGGATGACACGGTTGCGAATCTTTCCTTGCTCACCACTGAAATGAGGTTGTCAGAGGAGCAAAAGGATGAGAACGTGCTGGTATTGCCCTTTGAACTGAAGGTTCCTTATTATACCCCGAAAAGTGCAGGGAAGAGAAAATGCTGGATACAGACGGACATCGATCTGCCTTATAAGTTGGACCCGAGGGACATGGATTTCATCGAGATTAATGAACATCCGCTTCTTGCATATGTAAATAAAATCGTGACAGAGGAATTGGGCTTTGTGAAAACAAATAGAGAAGAAGTCATTCACTATCCAGGCTTCAAGCCTAAATGGGTCATTGATAAAAAGGTCCTGAATCACCCGCTTTATCCGATGCTTTCAAGCAGGCAAGTGCCGGTAGCTCACGAAATCGAGTATTTCCCTCCTGAAGAATTCCGCGATAAATACCGCGAAGTTGAGTTTATTTACGATATTAAAGAAGAAGGGATGGATCTATACGTTGAGCTTCAATTTATGGTTCCAAAAGAACTTGGAGGTTATTTTAAGCGTGCTGCCATTATGGAAAGTGACCGTGATGAAAGAATTCACAAATTATCTTTCACTGCCGGGGACCTTGAGGGATCTGAGTCAATCAAAAACAAGTTGATGGATCTTCTGACAAACACCGAAGTGCCGGAAGAATTACGATTTTAATCAAACGTTTGTTTAAAAAATCTCTATTAAGCTTATTGTGATATATAACTTGTCTCAGCCATTGATGAGAGTTCAAAACGCAGACTCTGCTGGTGAAGTGTCCAATGTGAGACCTGCGCCTGTGCAAAACTCCTCCGCTTATCTGATCCACAGGAGCTTTAGCGACGAAGACACTCTCTAACCGCCCGCTGAAAGCGAAGTCTTGAACGGCAATCAACCGCGGTGTTTAGCAAAACCCTGCAGTTTAAAAGGAAGTATTGTACTTTCAGTTACTTACCAACCAAATCATTCGGAAAAACCGCTATAATTGGATAGAATAGAAACAATGGCTTTATTGACTAACGGTTGGAATGTAAAAGGAGAGTAACCATGACACATTACACAGATGATAGTTTAGCTTTACATACAGATCTATATCAAATCAATATGACGAAGGCCTACTGGGATGATGATTTTCATAATCGAAAGGCTGTTTTTGAGGTGTTCTTTCGAAAGCTGCCTTTTGGGAATGGATATGCAGTATTTGCCGGTCTTGAACGTGTGATTGAGTATGTGAAAAATATTCATTTCAGTGATAGTGATATTGAGTATTTAAGAGAGCTCGGATATGAGGAAGAGTTTCTCCAATATTTAAAGGATCTTCGATTTACTGGTACGATTCGTTCCATGCGGGAGGGGGAGCTGGCATTTGCGAATGAGCCTTTGTTGAGAATTGAAGCACCGCTTGCTCAGGCGCAGCTTCTCGAGACGGCGATTCTGAATATCATTAACTATCAAACATTGATTGCGACGAAAGCGAACCGGATCAAGCAGGTGGTTCATGATGAAGTGGTGATGGAATTCGGTACCCGCCGTGCTCATGAGCTGGATGCGGCCATTTGGGGAACGCGTGCTGCTTTCATCGGCGGATTCGATGCCACGAGCAATGTGCGTGCTGGGAAAATATTCGGAATGCCGGTTTCGGGGACGCATGCCCATTCGCTCGTTCAAGCTTATCAGGATGATTATACGGCTTTTCATAAGTATGCGGAGAGCCATAAGGATTGCGTGTTTCTGGTGGACACATACGACACATTGAAATCAGGGATTCCGGCTGCGATCAAGGTGGCGAAAGAGCTTGCAGATAAAATCAACTTTAAGGGCATCCGCCTCGACAGCGGTGATATGGCTTACTTATCAAAGAAAGCCCGTAAAATGCTTGACGAGGCAGGTTTTACTGAAACGAAAATCATAGCTTCGAATGATTTAGATGAATATACGATACTGAATTTGAAAGCGCAAGGGGCGCAGATCGATGTATGGGGAGTCGGTACGAAGCTCATCACTGCCTATGACCAGCCTGCGCTCGGTGCTGTGTACAAGCTTGCTTCCATCGAAAACGAAAAAGGCGAGATGGAGGATTCCATTAAGATTTCCAGTAATGCTGAAAAAGTTTCTACTCCGGGGTTGAAAAAGGTTTACCGCATCATCAATCAGGTTAATCATAAATCAGAGGGGGATTATATCACACTTGAACATGAAAACCCCCAAGAGGAAGATCGATTGAAGATGTTCCACCCGGTTCACACATATATCAGCAAGTTTGTGACCAATTTTGAAGCCAGGGAATTACATGTTGATGTGTTCAGGGATGGTGAGTTGGTGTATGAAACTCCTTCCCTGCAGGTGATGAGAGAATTCGTCAATGACAATCTTGAGCTTTTATGGGATGAATACAAGCGTTCAATGAACCCGGAAGAATACCCGGTTGATCTTAGTGATGAGTGCTGGACGAATAAGATGAATCTGATTCAGAAGGTGAAAGCGGAAGTTAAGGAAAGATTCAATTCCGGCAGGATATAGTTGTGAATGGGTAAGATAAACAGGTATACTATGATGTAACAAAACCTAACATGGAGTGTGAGATGATGGATTCTCTTCAGAAACAGATTGTGGAAGAAATGATGGTTACGCCAAATATTGATTCTAAAGAAGAAATACGCCGAAGCATCGATTTCATGAAAAGCTACTTGAAGAAGCATTCGTTTTTAAAGAGTCTGGTGCTGGGTATTTCCGGCGGTCAGGACTCGACTCTCTTAGGAAAACTTGCGCAGATGGCTGTTAATGAAATGAATGAAGAAACGGGTTCGGATGAATACAATTTCTACGGGGTGCGCCTTCCGTATGGTGAACAGGGAGATGCTCAGGATGCAATAGATGCCGTTGAGTTCATCAATCCATCTGTTTCGATGACAGTAAATATTCAGGCTGCGGTGGATGCGAGTTACTCCACATTGAAAAAAGCCGGTATCGAGATGTCTGATTTCGTTAAAGGGAATGAAAAAGCACGCGAGCGAATGAAGGTTCAATTTGCGATTGCCGCGATGAAGAGCGGAGTCGTGCTTGGAACGGATCATTCAGCAGAAGCGGTCACGGGCTTCTACACGAAATTTGGTGACGGGGCAGCAGACCTTGTACCGCTTTTCCGCCTGAACAAACGCCAGGGGAAGGCGATGCTGAAAGAGCTTGGATGTCCGGAGCATCTATACAATAAAAAGCCGACAGCTGATCTGGAAGAGAACAAACCGTTGATTCCGGATGAAGTAGCTCTGGGTGTGACGTATGATCAAATTGATGATTTCCTTGAAGGAAAAGAAATACCTCAAGAAGCAATGGAAACAATCGAGAAGCACTACTTGAGATCGCAGCACAAACGAAATCTGCCGATTACGGTGTTTGATGACTTTTGGAAATAAGACTTAGGAAAGAGGCTGGGACAAAAGTGTTATAGACTAAGTAAAACCCGAACTAAATTGCCTTCTAACTGGCAAATTAGTTCGGGTTATTATTTTGTTCAATGTACACTTAAGTTTTAGCACTTTCCAGCGGTTGATTGGAGTGCAAGACGAAGACTCCTGCGGGAAAAGCGAGACAGGTGAGACCCTACAGGAGCGTATGCGACGAGGAGGCTCACCGGCCGCCCGCGGAAAGCGAAGTCTTGAACGGAAATCATTAGCGGTATTATGAACATACGCTGAAATTGTTCGTCTTTATGTCGTGGTCATTAGTTTTGTCCCAGTCTCTTTTTTTATTTGCATTTGTTTAATGGTTTATCGATGAATTGGGTAAAAATGTTAATTAGCAGAAGCAGGACCTGTTTTTAAAAGGTGTTGGACAAAAAATTAAATGATTATATCGGTAAATCCAAACCTTGGATAGGGTGATTTCCGCTTTTCAGCCGGCGGCTGGTTTCCACTGGATGAAGAAAATAGAAAGTAAGCAGATGATATGACAAATTTCCTAAAAATTCGTATTATTTTTTCGCGAAAATGGAGGATTTCTGGAATTTGAAACGAAAGTATTATTAGTTAGAGAGAAAAATATTCATTTAAAAGGGATTCAGGAGGGGTCATATGACGCAAGAAGTACTAAATCCGAAACTGCAAAATGTCGTTGAAAATATAGAGAAGGTCATGATCGGGAAGAGAAAAGTAGCGGAACTGAGCGTGGTGTCATTATTGGCCGGCGGTCATGTACTGCTTGAAGACGTGCCCGGCGTCGGGAAGACAATGATGGTCAGGGCGCTTGCGAAGTCTGTCGGGGCGAGCTTTAAGCGAATACAGTTTACGCCGGACCTGCTGCCGTCGGATGTGATCGGGGTGTCCATTTATAATCCGAAAGAGATGGAGTTCAATTTCAGGCCTGGACCGATCATGGGGAATATCATATTAGCGGATGAAATCAACCGTACATCGCCGAAGACGCAATCTGCTCTGCTTGAAGGGATGGAGGAAGGGAGTGTGACAATCGACGGTAATACGCGGAAGCTTGATAAGCCGTTTTTCGTTATGGCTACACAGAATCCGATTGAATACGAAGGGACATATCCGCTTCCGGAAGCTCAGCTTGACCGTTTTCTTCTGAAAATGAAGATGGGGTACCCGGAACCTGCTGAAGAGATGGAGGTACTGCACCGTGCACAGAAGAATCCTCCGATTGATGAATTGGAGCCGGTTATGACTTTGGAGGAGCTTCGCCAACTTCAAGAGGAAGTGAAGGAAATATTGGTGGATGACACGATTAAGAAATACATTGTGGACATTGCCGGGCGAACAAGAATCCATGCGAATGTCTATTTGGGCGCCAGTCCGAGGGGATCGATTGCTTTGATGAAGGCGTGTCAGGCGTATGCGTTCTTAAGAGGGAGAGGCTATGTGGTTCCTGATGACGTACAATTCCTTGCCCCGTTTGTATTTGCGCACAGGATCATCATGAAATCGGAAGCCCGTTACGAAGGCATTACGCCGGAAGAAGTGGTAGAGAGAGTGATGGCGCGCATCCCTGTACCGGTACAAAGGCTTGTGAGATAGCATGAAGACCAAATTTCAAGTAGTAAAGAAAATCGGCAAGCTGCTGCTTCTCCTTCTATTGATTGCCATCACCTTTATCTATGCCATGTTTCAGGGCGGGTTTGTCAGCTGGTTTTTGTTTTACAGCTTTCTTCCGTTTGCTTTGTATTCAGTGCTGGTCTTTATTTATCCGCTTTCCGACTTTTATGTGGAAAGAAGATTCGAATCAGCTGAATATAAAGCGGGAGATGAGCTGAAGGTGACATTGACGCTCAGGAGAAGGGTGCCGTTTCCTCTGTTTTATATGGTACTTGAAGACGTCGTGACAGATTCACTCTTTCAGCAGTCTTCCTTTCATAAAGCGAAATCGATGATCTATCCCGGTTTCAGAAGGGAAATGAAGCTGTCCTATTACATAGACGAGCTTCCGCGCGGTGAACATATCTACTCTGCAGTACGTCTTAAAACGGGAGATTTCTTCGGGGTATTTGAGAAAGATGCCGTCATTGATTGCAAGGATCAGCTCCTTGTCTATCCATCGTTCGTCGATGTTCAATACAGGCCGCTCGAGAATCGTTATGATCAGGGGATGACTTCCTCCAATGTGAAGATCCAGAAGGATACGACGATGGCAACGGGTGTCCGCTCGTATCAGCCGGGAGACCGCTTTTCCTGGATCCACTGGAAGTCCTTTGCCCGCACCAATGAATTGATGACGAAGGAATTTGAAGAACGGCAGTCCCATGATGTGCTCATCGTACTTGACCGTGAGTATTCCTCTGCCTTTGAACCGATGGTCACATTTACCGCCTCCGTCATACGTTCCATTATTAAAAAAGGAGCGCAGGTAGGATTGGTTTCGATCGGGAAAGAGCATCAGTCATTTGCCATCAGAGGAGGAGAGGAGCATCAGGGACAGCTCTACCATCACTTGGCAAAGGTCCAGCCCGACAGTCAGTTTGCTCTGGGCAAAATCCTGCAGGGGGAAGGGCTTAATTACTTACAATCTGCAGCTGTCTTTTTCATAACGGCTTCCGTTTCCAAAAAAATGATTATGAGCGTCAATAATTATTCGAAACGGAACAGTTCAGTCGTTATTTTCTTGATTAAGTCAAAAGGCGAGACTTATACTTCGGAGGAAAAATCATTGAAAGCCTATGCAGCTTCCCGCGGGATCTGGCTGAAAGTTTGCTATGAAGGGGATTTCTCATCTGCCTTTACGGAGGTGAAGCGAGCATGAGGGGAAAAGCTTCGACCAATGTATTTTATTCCATTCTGATCTATTTGTTCGGGTTCCTGCTCCTGTGGGAATGGCTGAAACCTTTAAGAGTTGTTACCAATACAGGCGATTTAACGTTTTTTATCATATTTATCGCGTTGTCCCTGACGTTATCGTATTTCAGGGTGCATTATCTGCTGTCCGGAACGGTGAAAGCCGTTCTGATCCTGGTGTCTTTACATGCTCTCTATTTTGAAGGGTCCCTGCTTGATCTTTCGTGGATGAAAGAGCTCGTTAAAGATTTATGGCTTAATGTAGGTTTGACGATCGGAAGGGATTGGTCAAACTTATCGTTCGTCTTTCGGAGCTTGTTATTCTTCATCCTGTTATGGCTGATGACGTATCTGATTTATTACTGGTTGTCAGTCAGGAAGGCGATTTTGCTTTTCTATGTGATGACGGTAACGTATATCAGTGTCATGGATACGTTTACGGAGTATGAAGGTGATTCAGCGATTATCCGCGTGGTTATATTCGGCTTCCTGCTGATGGGGCTGCTCGCGCTTGAACGATTGATTCAAGGTGAAAAGCTGCTTGGGGCTAGGATGAGCAGACACCGGTGGATTGTTCCGCTTACGGTGATGCTCGGTGTCAGTTCGATTGTGGCATTTGCCGCTCCTAAAGCCGAACCGATCTGGCCGGATCCCGTTCCGTATATTAAATCCTTTGCCGAGGGATCCGGGGGATTAAGCGGTGTAAATAAGCTTGGATATGATACGGACGATTCCAAGCTTGGCGGACCATTCATCGGTGATCCGACCGTTGTTTTCACGGCTGAAGTGACCAGGGAACATTATTGGAGAATCGAAACGAAAGATTTGTATACCGGAAAAGGATGGGAGCAATCGATGGAAGAGGATCCCGGGATGCCTTTCCGTTCGGATGAAGAGCTGCCGATTGCTCTCACTCCTAAAAACGAAGAACGAGAGCTTCAAACTGAAAAAGTCATGGTGGAAAAGGGGTATTCACATGTTGTGTACCCTTACGGAGTTGAAAAGGTTACGGGGAATGAAGAAGGCTCCTTTGAATTTATGCCGGTGAACGAGAAAATCAGGAGCCTTGATGATTCAGGTGACCCGGTAAAATTAGAGGAGTATGCACTCTCTTATCGCTCACCATCATATTCCCAAAAAGGAATGAGGGCGGCAAATGCTGAACAGGAAGCCATGCAGGTGCCTGAATTCGTGGACAGGTATACGCAAATTCCTTCTTCGACACCACAGAGGGTAAAAGATTTAGCTGTTGAAATTACTCAGGACGAAGAAGATTGGTATGAGAAAGTGCGTGCCATCGAAGGCTACTTTGAGAAAGAGGCATTTGTTTACGATCAATTTGATGTTCCTGTTCCTGAAGAAGGTCAGGACTACGTTGATCAGTTCCTGTTTGAAACCCAAAGAGGGTATTGTGATAACTTCTCGACTTCGATGGTTGTCATGGTAAGGTCGCTGGGGATTCCTGCACGATGGGTGAAGGGATACACAGAAGGGGAGTACACCCGTCAAGCCGATTCTCAAAACCGGCTCTATGAAGTGTCTAATAATAATGCCCATTCATGGGTGGAAGTGTTCTTTCCTGAAGTTGGCTGGGTTCCGTTCGAGCCGACAGTCGGGTTCAGCAACAACATTGCCTATGAGTATGATTTAGAGCGTGAAGATCCCGAGGAAGACCAGGCACCATTACCGGAGAAAGAAGAAACGCCTAAAAAGCCGTTAGCACCACAAGAAGAAGAATCGGCAAGCGGTGGGTTCTCCTTTGAAGATTTCTGGG
>NZ_JABMCR010000078.1 GCF_013179555.1 Bacillus haikouensis | reverse complement strand
CTCCGTTCGTACCGAGAATCTCAAGTTTACAGTATGCTCCGTTCTTCTGAAGGGCTTCATAGAAACCCCGTTCTGTACTGACCTCTGCTCCATTCACTTTCAAAATGATCTCCCCCACCTGCAGAGATAGTTTTTCTGCAGGTGAATGTGGCAGGATGCCCAGTATCATGACACCTTTAGACTGACGCTTATAAAAATATGGCTTCGCATCCTCGGTTGAGCGGTGACGGTATGCAATCCAGGCACGACCCAATATGGCGACGACCCCGGCACAGATTGAAAACATCGGGGCCCAGAATCCAGTGACAGCAAGCGTCAGGACGAATGCACCTAACCAGAACACGCGGGAACCTGTCTGCTTGATGGAGTTTTCCGGCAGGCTGCTTTTGACAAGCTGCTGAAATCCAAGCAGGAACGGGACACCAAGCAGCGAATAGCTTTCTGTACCAAGGGTGAACACCGGCCACCAGTCGAATGGCAGCGTCAATTTACCTGCCGGGATCAACACGAACATCGGCACCAGCCAAAGCTTCTTGCTTTGGTGAATACCGACCTTCAACCCTCTCTCGCTTTGGATCAGCCGCGGAGAAGTATGCTTCCACCCGTTCATTTTGATGAGTATGCCCTCAATTAAGGTTAGCACTCCAGCCAGAACCATTATCGAACTGAGCAGCCCAAGATTCAACCCTTCCAAATATGTATGTACATATGGAATTTCCCAATCGAAATAACGGACAGTCACGAGAAGGAAATAAGCAAAACCGGTTGTGATCGCAGCTGACACCAGATGAAAGTTTCTTGTGAGGGCAAATAAAACACTCAATGCCCCTGCCAGTGTCAGGGCAATCACCGGAACGACGACCCCTGCCCCAATCGTTACCAGGGAAAACAACAAACCAATCCCTATACCGTAGGAAAAGAGGACCCGCATATCATGATAACCATCCAACAGCCGTGTATGAAAATCCTTTCGTTCCCTTTTCACTCGATAATAGCCTGTCAATATTGCCAAAAGCACAGACATGAACAATACCGGGTGCAGAACAAACTTACCTAAAGCTTTCAAGACGTCCAGTAACCAAAGCTCGACCAATGAAACGTCACCCCCTCAATTAAATTGTTATCTATTATTTTATCAAAATCCACATCTAAAACCTATTGCAATTTTTTCTGATTCTATTACATTGAAAGATTATTGATTCGGATGCGTGGAAATGATTGAGGAAATCATTGTTAGAATCCGTCCTTATTCTTTGTTTCTTCGACAGCATTCCCGATATTTTCCCGGGAAATGATGTCGGAGTTTCTGATACAAAGTGGAAATAAGCCAAGAATGGGAGGAAGACTCCTCCTTTCTCAGCTTATCAAATTAAAGATGATATTGAGTCCAGAAGTTTTTGAACACGATAAACGCAAATCCCAAATAACCGAATGGAAAATCCTCCAGGATGTCACTCTCTAAATAATACATGTCTCCCCTCCTTTATGATCGTTCCTGCAGCCATTCTTTTAAAGCTTGAGGAACACTGTTTTTTATCAAACTTGCATGGCCGCCTTCTACCACTTCCAAATGTTTGTCGCTGCTGGATACGATATTCAGCAGCGGGGAAGAAATATCGGCAGGAACCATATGATCGTATTGGGATGAAATCATGTATAGATTCGATTTGATATTTTTCAAGTCGATCAGATTCCCCCCAAGTTCTAAGCCTCCGTTTACCAACGCGTTTCTCTTTACGAATAACTCTATTAAATCCAAAGCGAATGCACCGGTCATCGGTATATGATCATTGGTCCATTGGTTGAAACGATACCAATAGTATGCATGATCAGGGTCGTAGGATTTCGCCAACAGGGAGAGATAAGGTGATAAGTAGACCGGGGAAGTCAACAGGCGCATTCCGGCTCTTACAATCGAACTTGGAATCGTCCCCATGACCTGGATCAGTGGTTTGATATCCAAATCCCCGATTTTCAGAGCTTCAATCCATTCGCTGAATTCCGGAATGGTTTGGAAGTCGATCGGTGTGACGAAGAGCAGAAGATTTTTTATAAGGTCAGGCCGGAGAGAGGCATACATGGCTGCAAGTGTGCCCCCGAGACAGAAGCCGGCAAAGGAGAGCTGTGCTTGTCCGCTATGCTGTAGCGTTTGTTTGAAGGCATGGTCAATATACTCAAATAGATATTTCTCAAGGCCGATGGAGCGATCCTCAAAGGAAGGCTCTCCGAATTCATATAGATAGACATCATAGCCTTCCTTAAGAAACTGTCCGATCATGCTATATTCCTTTGTCAAATCGAGAATGCCCGGTTTGTTGATATGTGAATACAGAAGGAACAAGGGGATTCTGCCGTTTCGTTCACCGGGCTCATAATGCCAGAGGGTGCTCGTGCCCTTCTTCCAAATAGCCTCTCGCGGAAAATTAGGTTTCCACTCTTCATTCATTGTGATTGTTTTATAAAAGCCAATCCAACGTTCTATTTCCTTGTCATATTCCAGATTGTCATTCATAGCTTCACCTCCCTCACTTGATGTTTTCGATTAAGGTCTTTTGATTGAGAAATTCCAAAAACATCAGCACAAGGCTCAGAATTTCGAGGATACCCTTAATCGACTCCATTAATTCTTTAAATGCAACCACATATTCTCTCTGATTGATTTCAGCTTTGATTGCCTGATTGATTTCAAACTCAACCTCTGTACCTGCGCGTTTTAATTCTCTATACCATTCATCCATTATTCATTTCTCCTTTTATGCCATTGCGGATATTCCGCCATCAACGATTAAAATATGTCCATTCACATACTGAGAAGCAGATGAGGAAAGAAAAACAGCAATCCCCTTTAAATCCTTCCCTTCGCCGAATCTATTGGCAGGGATATGCTGCATGATTGCTGCTCCCTGCTGTTCAAAAAGCTGTTTCGTAATTTTAGTAGGAAAGAATCCCGGTGCAATTCCGTTCACCTGAATATTATGGCGGGCGAGCTTAACGGCAAGATCCTTTGTAAGCGTAATGACCGCTCCTTTACTCGCATTGTAAGGAACCGTGTCCATCAAACCGGGATCCGTTCCTCCAAACCCGGTCACCGATGCGATATTGATAATCTTTCCTGACCGCTGCCTGATCATGACCTTTGCGACTTCCTGCGAAAACATGAACGTTCCTTTCACATTCACTTCCATAACCTTGTCCCATTTTTCGGGAGGTACATCGACAAACGGTCCTGCCCATGATGTACCGCTGTTATTGATTAAAATATCAATTCTGCCGAACTCTCTCACTGTTTCATCCACTACTTTGATAACATCTTCTTTCTTCGTGACGTCACATGCTATAGCCAGAGATCTGACCCCCAGCTCCAGCAGGGAATCCCTCACTTCCTCACAGGACGAAAGATTTCTTGAGCAAACGACAACATGAGCGCCCGCTTCACCTAAAGCAACCGCCATCTCTTTCCCGAGACCCCTTCCGCCTCCAGTCACAATTGCCACTTTTTCTTTTATATCAAACACGTTACTCTCCTCCTTTCTATTAAATAGGTTTCACTCTATATAATAGATTTTTCTGGAAAAACAGTGCATGAATTCAGGGGAAATTGATAGAATTAGTTGATTTGCCTGTGAGATGGAAAGGAGAGCTCCCTGCCTCGGTTTGGTGATTGAGACTGGTCCGGTTCGGTCATTTTGAGCCTGGCTCATTTCAGACGATTTGATCCTGGTTCGGATTGGGTGACTGGCACCATCTGCTGTTTTTGTGCCAGGCACAAATCGACACTATTGTTCCTGGCACAAATCGTCAAATCTACATTATCGTTCCTGGCACAGTTTGAAGAATTGTACCAGGCACAAATTTCCGAGGTTACACCTGAGTCATGAAACGGTTCTTGGAGCAAATACAAATAGAATGCTATGCACGGGGATGCACTCTAATCTTTTCAAAAATGAAAATGACCGCCTCCCTTATCGGAAGCGGTCCTGATTATGATTACTCGGTTGCAGCCTGTGCTTTTGCAATGCGATTTACGTATTCTATTGCGGATTGGAGCTGGAGATCGTTCTTTTCGTTTTGCACTTGCTTGTAGATTTCGGCCTGCAAATGTTCAGCTGTTTTCGCGTCGATGATTCCGTTTGCGTTGATGCCTTGCTGGATCTGGAATTCCTTGACGGCCTGTTCTGTTTTCTTGCTGTAATAGCCGTCTGAACGGTCGAGCATGAATCCGAGACCTTTCAGCATTTCCTGTGCATTTTTCACTTGATCGTTATTCATTTCCGGCTTTAGCGGTTTTTCAATTTGAAGTGGGTGGGCGTAATAGTATGCCGGTTGTTTGACTTGGACATCAGGCAGTATCCCCTTCTTGTGAATCCAGTTTCCGTTCGGAGTGAGCCATTTGTACATTGTCAGCTTGATGTTGCTGCCATCCCCCATCGGAACGGCCTGCTGAACTGTGCCTTTTCCGAAGCTCTTCGTTCCTATCAGCGGATAGCCTTCCGTTTCTTTCAGTGCCCCCGCAAGAATTTCCGAAGCCGAGGCGCTTCCTTCGTCAATCAGGACGACAACCGGATAGGCTTTCTTCTTTTTATTGTTGGAGAAAGATTTCATGACTTCGCCGCTGCGTTCCTGAATCTGGATGTATGGCTTCTTCCCGGTTACAAATTCTTGGAGAATCTGTTCTACACTAGACAGAAGTCCGCCCGGATTGCCTCGGACATCGATCACCAGGCCTTTCACCTTTTTCTTTTCAAGCTCTGCCAGCTGCTTTTTAAAATCAACTGCGGTATTTTCAGAGAATGTTGTGATCTGGATATACCCTGTGGTGACCCCGTTCACTTTTTTTACATCCGAATGAACCGTTTCGACTGGAATATCATCCCGTTTGACGGAGACTTCAATCGGATCTGACACGCCTTCTCTCACTACTTCCAATTTCACTTTGGTGCCTTTTTTCCCTCTTATCTTGAGGGTAGCTTCATATAGATCCAGGCCGTCGATGCTGCTGCCGTCGATTTTGACGATGCGGTCATTCGGCTTCAGCCCTGCTTCTTCTGCTGGCGAGTTTTTAAAAGGGGCAACGATGATCAGCTTTCCGTCCATCATCGTGACCTCTGCTCCGATTCCTTCAAATGAAGAATCAAGCGCGTCATTAAACTGTGACGCTGTTTCGGTGTTCATATAGACCGAGTAGGGATCATTCAAGGTCTTCAGCATCCCTTGAATCGCACCCTCCACAAGCTCCCCTTTGTTCACATCTTGAAAAAATTTCTCACTGATCAGATCATAAGCCACTTCCACTTTATGAAGCTTGTCATTTACTTCCCCGTCGCCGCTGAACTCTGTAAGCTCGTCCCCTGATTCAGTGAAATCAAACAGGGTGACTCCTCCGTACATTCCGCCTGCCCCGATCAGCATGCTGATCACGATTGCAATGATAAGCTTTCTGCCTCTCAACTCCATATTTCCCCCTCCAACTTGTTTTCATGACTGATAAGAAAAGTGCCGGATGCCACCGGATGAACAATGTTTGTCCATGTTGGATCATTAAGCAACTGACGCTGACAGCTTGTCTGCCGTTATAAGTCATGCCTTTACCCGAGCATGCAGCAGCCAGACACTACGAAAAGCATTGCGATTCTTATCCAAAGAAAAAGACACCACACAAAAACGCGCTATTCGCGGTGCGATGTCTTTGCTTATTTAACTATATGCCGGAGAGGGACGGGTTATGATACTTTAGCCGTTCACAACACGATTGGGTTGATATTGTTTCAGATGGGAGGAAATCATGCTCCCCCATTTCTCGAATTCCACCAGAAAACCGTCGTGGCCAAATTCAGTGGAGACGAAATAATGCCGCCCTGACCGAACCTGAATGGTGAATCTTTCGAGATACTGGGGAGAATAAATCAAATCACCTTCGTAGCTGATGGTGATGAGTTCAGTTGGATAGTCAGCAGCAATGTCATCAAGCGTGCAGTCCCGGTTCCTGCTTAAGTCGTGCGAGTTCATGGCTTTCAGGAGCGTCAGGTAACTGTTCGGATCGAAACGCTTTGAAAGCTTGCTTCCCTGGTAATTCAGATAACTTTCCACTTGAAAAGAAGACTGAGCTTCTTCCCGATTAAAACGGTCATCAAAAAGCCGGGGTGTCCTGTAGGTGACCATCCCAACCATTCTGGCAATCTCCAAGCCTTTTAAAAGAGTGCCTGAAGAATAATCCCCGCTTTGAAATCCCGGATCGGACTCGATTGCCTGGATGCCGATATGATTAAATGCCAACCCGTAGTCGCTGAGAGCAGGTGTGACGGCAAGTGCGAATACTTTGTCGACGAAGAATGGATACATCATCCCCCACTCCAGTGCCTGCATCCCGCCCAAAGAACCGCCGATCACTGCATGAAGATGAGGGATCGACAGTTCTTTCAGAGCAAGATATTGAGCTTTGACCATGTCTCTTACTGTGACACTCGGAAAATGACGGCCATACGGCTGACCTGTTGCCGGGTTGATGGATGCAGGCCCGGTGCTGCCATCGTTGCCGCCCAGCACGTTAAATGACAGGATCGCATATTCATCCGTATTGAGGTACGAGTTCGCACCAATAAGGCCTTCCCACCACCCTTTGCAGTCCGGAGTCCCTTTTACAAGGTGATTTCCTGTGAGCGCGTGACAGATAAGGACGACTGGTCCTTCCGTGTTGCCGATTCTTTCATAAACAAGCTCCACCTGTTCCAGGGTGTCGCCGCATTCCAAGGTCAGGGTTGGGATCGTAATGGAGTTCACTTCATATTGTCTTTTACTGGTGTGCGGGTTCTCCATTCCGTCGCCTCCTTTTTGGTGAGTGATTGGGGGAGACGGGCTGGATGATCTGCCCGCTTCCCGCTATTTTTACAACTGGTAACTGAGGTTGTTTCGTCATTAAAGTTTAATTTACTCCACTGTGTATTAGTGGTTAAATCGTTCGAATTATACCGGTGATGCAGCCAGAGCCGCTTCGATCGCGCTGTCCAGGTCTTCAATCAGGTCTTTAACCGATTCCAATCCGACCGATAAACGAACCAATTCTTCCGTAACACCGGTTGAACGCAGTTCCTGATCATTCAATTGCTGATGGGTCGTCGAAGCCGGATGGATGATGAGTGATTTTGCATCTCCAACGTTCGCCACATGTGACCAGAGGGTGATGTTATCCACGACTTTACGACCGGAATCCCTTCCGCCTTTGATGCCGAAGACGACAATCGAACCTGCTCCTTTTTTCAGGTATTTTTGAGCAAGTGCATAGGACGGATGCTGAGCGAGACCCGGATAAGTAACCCACGCCACACCGCTGTGCTCATTAAGATGCTCCGCGATTTTCAATGCATTTTCCGTATGTCTTTCAATTCGCAGGTGCAGAGTTTCCAGCCCCTGCAGAAGCAGGAACGCGTTTTGCGGGCTTAGGCATGCCCCGAAGTCACGCAGCAGCTGGACTCTCAATTTTGTAATGAAAGCAGCTTCGCCGACATCGATGCCAAAACGGATTCCATTATAGCTCGGGTCTTCTTCTACGAATCCCGGGAATTTCTTATTATTCCAGTCAAACTTACCGCCGTCGACAACGAGTCCGCCGATCGCTGTTCCGTGACCGCCAATCCATTTTGTGGCTGAATGGATGACGATATCCGCTCCCCACTCAATTGGCTTGGTAAGATACGGTGTCGCGAAAGTGTTATCGATGATGAGCGGAATTTCATTGTCATGCGCCACTCTTGCGACAGCTTCAATATCAAGAACGTGGAGGCTCGGGTTTCCGATCGTTTCGGCAAAAACAGCCTTTGTTTTCGGCGTGATCGCGTTTCGGAAGTTTTCAGGATCGGTCGGATCAACGAAATGCACCTTGATACCGTACTTTGGAAGCGTCGTGGAGAAAAGGTTGTACGTGCCGCCGTATAGATTCGTGGCAGCTACGATTTCATCCCCTGCTCCAGCGATATTCAAGATGGACAACGAAATCGCCGCCATTCCGGATGAAACACCAAGTGCGCCGATTCCCCCTTCCAACAGGGCAATCCGTTTCTCAAGAACATCCACAGTCGGGTTCATGATCCTGGAGTAAATATTCCCCTCCTCTTCAAGACCAAATAATTTCGCAGCGTGTTCACTGTTATCAAATACGTACGAAGTCGTCTGGTAAATTGGCACTGCACGTGAACCTGTAGATGGATCCGGTTCTTGGCCGCCGTGAAGTAATAACGTTTCTACATCGAATGATTTTGTCATCATGAATTCCTCCTGGTTTTTGGTTTGGTGGTTTTCCATTGGCTTTTTGGACAGAAATGGTTTTTATGCTTGCAGATAAGCGGTACAGGTCTTGAGTCAGCATTATGAGAAATGGTGAATATGGGATAGATATTCAGAATAGATATTCAGCTGGTGATTTTTTGCTGATTTTCACTTGCTGATATTACCGGGAATTTCACCTGGTGAATATTCCGCTTTATTCATCAGCTGAATTTTCGGCTTTATTCATCAGGTGAATTTTCGGCCGCAACCCGCCTTCTGACCAAGTTTCAAAACCATTCAACATTCTAGGAATTTTGAGAAGAGGAAAAATCAAAAACCCCCTTCCTAAGAAGAGGGTCTAATTTAATAGGGTCCTCCTCTTATCTTTCAGACATATGTCTGCAGGAATTAGCACCTTTTCATGCAGCCGCAATTTTCTGCGGGCATGAAGGTTGCCGGGCTTCATCGGGCCTAGTCCCTCCGCCTCTCTGGATAAGAGCGATTTAGTTGTCATTAAGTAGTGCGTTGAGATGAATTATAAAGGCAACTCAACTTAACGTCAAGTATGTTTTCAGATTTTTTTCATTATTTTTTACATTCTGTGATTGCTTCATTAAATTGAGTGACGATGTCCTCTGCGTCCTCGATACCTAACGAAATGCGCACTACATGTGTGTTGATGCCCAACTTCTCCTGTGCTTCTTTCGGCAGCGCACGATGTGATGTGCCGAGCGGATAGGAGACGGTCGTTTCCACTCCTGCAAGGGTCGGCACAATTTTGATCCAGCCGAGGGATTTGAAAAAAGCGCTGATGTCGCATGAGCCGTCAAGCTCGATTGTCACAATGGCTCCGTGGCCTTTTTCAGAAAGGTCATTCGGATAATATACGTGTTTTACATGCTGATTTGTTCGTAAGTTCTCAGCAAGCACACCGGCGTTATGAGCTTGAGCTCCCATTCGGAGACCCAATGTTTTTGCCCCCCTGGCTGTCAGCCACGCTTCGAACGGACTTAAATTGGAGCCCATGTTGACCACTTTTTCCCTTGCTTTGATTACAAGATCTTCTTTTCCGGTTACGACGCCTGCCGTGATGTCACTGTGTCCTCCGATGTATTTGGTGGCACTGTGAGCGACGAGGTCCACTCCTTCAAGATAAGGCTGACGAAGAAAAGGAGTGGCGAATGTGTTATCGATGATTGTTTTGAGATGGTGTTTTTCCGCAAGATTGACCAGCAGCGGGATGTCTTCCACCCTCATGAACGGATTGGTGACTGTTTCACTGTAAAGCAATTTTGTATCAGGTGTGATGGCTTGTTCAATTTCTTCACGTTTGGTGAAGTCGACGAAAGTTGTCGTGATGCCGAATCCTTTCAACTCTTCCTTCAGCATATGGAAGGTGCCCCCGTACAGATCCTCTGCCGCTACAATGTGGTCGCCGGATTTCACTACTGCAAGTACGGCAGCCAGGATCGCTGACAAGCCTGAAGATGTCGCAACTCCGGCAGGCGCGCCTTCAAGAGCAGCTACCATCTGACCCAGTTCATCTGTATTCGGATTTCCCGTCCTTGTGTAGAGGTAAGGTGATTCCCCTTCGAAGAATCCTTCAAGCTCTTCCAGTGATTTGAATGAAAAAGCGGAAGTTTGGTAGATTGGCGTCGTCTTGCTGCGAATCCCCTCTGTGCCTTTTAACTGGCTATGTACTACTTTTGTTGTGAACTTCATGTATGTCATCCTTCCTCTTGAATCTTTTGATTTTAGAAGAGTGTACCATATTCAGAAGATTGTGAGGAAGTAAAATATTTCGGGAGACGTATTATTTTTCGTGAAAAAGCTGCAGTGATTGAGTCAATGAGTGGAGAGTTTTCGACAATTTGGGCAATTATTTGGAATCTTTCACAGTGGCTGGATTAACAGAGCACTGAGACGATTACTAGCATAAATCTCAGCTGCTGGATAGTTTTACCGGTGATTATATAAAAAGATGATTCAAGGTATTCTCCCTTACGAAATAACAAATAACCTGCCGCAAAATCCGCAGCAGGTTTTCCTCTATATCGTTTCAAACAGTCGACCAATAGTTTATTATCTCTTTCCTTGGGTTGGCCCGTCCTTGGATGAGTTCAACTCGTCAGTTCATTCCTTCGACCATTTCGGCCATCATTTCTTCGTTCATGGGGCCGACGATTTTGTGCCGGATTTGTCCCTTGGTATCAACCATGTAGGTGGTCGGGATTGTAAAGGCCCGGTATTCGTCGCCAATTTCACCGTCTTCATCCATCGGAATCGGAAAGGTAAGTTCGTAGCCATCAACGAATTCTTGTACGGCGCTCTTTCCATCATCCAAGCTTGTCAGGTTCACGGCCAGAATTTCGACATTTTCTTTGTCAGCATTTTTTTCGTAGTATTTTTGCATATGAGGCATTTCCGCTTTACACGGCGGACACCATGTCGCCCAGAAGTTAAGGATCACTTTCTGACCCTTGTAATCGGAAAGCTTCACTTTTTCGCCAGCCAGCGTCGTTAGTTCAAAGTCCGGTGCACTGTCGCCTTTCGTCAGTCCCTGCCCGGCATTCGAGAGGTCCATTGATTCCCGCGCAAGCTGTGCTGCTTCTTCCCTTTGTTTTTTCTCCTGTTGATCCTGGAAAACGTTCACTAGAAAGATCCCGATCAGGAGAGCAACGACGGCTAATGCAAAATTACGTTTATTCACTGGGTTTTCCTCCCCGCTGTATTAAGAAATGACGCCCGCTCTTCTTTTATCAGCAGAAAAAGCAGAACAATGGCTAAAATGATGTATGTCAGTATAGTCGTGTCCATTTGGAATCCTCCGAAGGAATTCATTAGAAATTGGTTCAATGTAAAAATGGTGAGCAGTTGAATCGACCATACGTTTTTCCCGTTGGTCCCCAATTTATTCAGTAATAAGAGAAGCAATACACCGTTAAAAATCAATTGTACCGTCCCAATTATGTATGTCCCGTTCATAAGGTCGAACATACCTTCATAGACAAGGACGGTCATGACCCATGCAGTCAATACATGATATCGATTTGCACTTTTAATAAAAGTATATACCAGGATGCCTGCAATTCCCATCCAATACCCTGCAGTCCCGCCGTGAAAATAGAGAATCGTGATGGGATGCTTGATGACCGTGGCAAAATCGACAACGATTACACTCAACTTCCAAGTCAGGATAAAGATGAAAATCGCGTTCGAATACCAGTCGCCGGCTTTCCTATTCCAGAAAAAGAGAAACAAGAAGGTCGTGAGAAGAGCAGCGGCAATTGCTGCCCACGAGCCTGGAAAGGTGAAGGCGCCAATATTATACCATTGATTAATCATTGTGGTTCCCTCATTTTTTATCTTGATTGACCGGCCATCGTACCTCGAGTGGATGGTGCTGTCCGTTCATATAGATCGACAAATTGCCTGTGAAATCCATTGGTGCTCATAAGCCCTAATTTGATATGCTGAAATTTTGATCATTCATGATACCCTGTTATGTATTTCAGTATGGTACTTTTCATTCCACCAATCAAGCAGAATGACTTTCTTACAGCTGTATATGTATATAGTCTTTAAGTACCATTACTTTATCTTTATATACGGTTAACAGTATAGCAGAAATGGACGATAATAAAGGTAAGTTGGATTTCTTTTTGACAGGATTCTGTTGAAAAAGGCAAACTCTGAAAGGGAAGGACGCAAAGCTTCGGGTCTAAGGCGTTTTGACAGTATAACGATAGGATTGCCGGGCCGCCAACAAAGAATAAAGGGGGAATCATGATGACATATGAAGAGCTCCAAACGATTAAACGTTATATAAGCCGTTTGAATGCGCTGTTTGAATTAAGGGGTGATGATCCAAAGTATGCAGGAGAATATGTCCAGCTAATTCGTTCTTTCTTACGGATACAGCCTAAAGAGACATACTTGCCAATGATGGAAGTGATGACGTTGATCAAATATCAAAAGCCTGTAATCTTTCAATTATTGAAGAATCGTGGTCAACGTGATCAGCACTTTGAATTTCTTACGAACATCACAATGGACATCAGGACGGCTGAAAAGAATCTTGAACAGTGGCTTTCCGAATCCGCATGACACTTACGATAATAGATATGTATAATAGCAAAAAACCGGCGGTCAATAGAAGCAGACATCCGGTTTTTATTATATGATGGCTCTTTTATCTGGATTAGCTTTCTGTGAACCTCTTAGTGCTTCTAAAATAAGCAGCAGATAAAACCCTGTGTTGCCGCCTCTCCGATCGATCAGCTGGATGTCCTCGACAATTCGCTTCGCTTCTTCATAGCCAATCCTGTTCAGTACCAAGTCGCTTAATTCCTCTGCTGTATAGGAGCCGTACTTTTTCAAAGAGGAACGATTTCTCCTGCAAAAACTTCTTAACTGCCTTCTGACATCAGCTGCATTCCCTTGTTCCATCTTCTAATCTCCTTTCCTGATTCACGCTTAAGAAAACTGCACACAATTGACTTTTGAGGGTAAATACATTCCAAAAAAACAGCCCGCCAAAAAGAATGGCGGGCTATAAATGAAGCTGACAATTTTCGACAAAATTCATTTATTTTCCAATCCTTTTCGGTAACCCGGCGGTCATAGTTTCTTTTGAAACGTTAGATCCGTGGCTTTGCGTCCTAATCTTTCGAATTAGTTTGCCGTTATCGAAGGTTGCTATATAGTTCAAATGTTATAGTTCATTCGTTATCGTTAATACTATAGTACCAATTTCACATCTGATTGAAAAGTGATTTTCGACATTTGTCTTCATTATACATTATTACGTATGATTTGTAAGGTGCAGGAAGTATTCTTTTATGAATATTGCGGTTATAGCATAGAGTGTTTCAACAGGAAGGATTCCAAAAGCAAATTCAACTTATACTCTATTTATCCAAAAAAATCCTGCCATAAACGTATGGCAGGATTCTTAAAGGCTATCATTCTATTAGAAGTTGATGTATTGACGCGGATTTACAGAGTTTGATTTCGATGCATTCCAAGAACCTGCATGAAGTTCAAAGTGTAAATGCTGACCGAATGAGTACCCTGTGTCACCCATGAAGCCGATTCGCTGACCTTTGTCTACAGGCGTCCCAGTACCTACTAATGATGAAGACATATGGGCATAGACTGTAGTGAAGGTTTTTCCGTTGATTGAGTGCGTGATGTACACGACGTTACCGTAGCTTGAGCTGAAGTGGCTCTTGATGACATATCCATCCGCTGCAGCGACGATCGGCACACTTCCACCTGCAGCAATATCTGTTCCATAGTGGAAACGAGAGCTTCCGTTCAATACATCCCAGCCGTACTCAGTTGTGATACTTCCTGATGCTGGTCTTGTCCAAGTTCCGGAACTTACCGGTGTGCTCGGTGTGCTCACTGAAGCAGATGCAGAACCGCCGCTGCTTGACGTTGATGCTTTTTTGGCAGCTGCTGCTTCAGCTTGTCTTTTCTTCTCAAGTTCACGCTGACGTGCAAGTTCTGCTAAACGTGCTTGCTCTGCCTGGATTTCCCCGCCGATTTGCTGTTCCATTTTCGCAAGTTCACTTGATTCTTTTTCAAGATTCACTTTTTCTTTTTCAAGCGAAGCCTCCTGCTTTTCGAGCTGTTTGAACAGTTCCGCTTTTTGAGCCTTTTCACTGTTAAGGTCCTGCTTCAGTGTTTCCAGGCTTGCTTTATCATTTTCTAATTGAGCAAGTTTGCTTTCTACTTCTTCTTTCTTCTTCTCTAATTTTTCCTGGTCCCTCTTTTGCTCGTCCATGATTTTCTTATCTGCACTTACGATCGTATTAACTGCAGAGACCCGGTTGATGAAATCACCGAAGCTGTCCGCGCCAAGAAGCACGTCAAGATAGTTTGCTGAGCCGCCTTTTTCCTGAATCGCACGAGCACGTTCTTTTAAAAGTTCATTACGCTCTTTGATCTTATTTTCCAGTTCTTTGATCTCTACTTTCAGCTTCTCAACTTCAGCTGTTGTTTCTTCGATTTCTTTTGCTTTTTCTGCGATTTTATTCTCTGTGTCTTTTATTTTTGCATCAAATTCTGCAATTTTCGCTTTAATTTCCTGCTGTTTATTGATGTTGGCATTGATTTCTGATTTCTTCTCATTGATCTTACTATTAATTTGTTCCTTTTTAGAGGAAACCTCATCTTGTTTCTTTTTCAAATCCTCTACTGAGGAGTGAGCGTTAGCCGGGTTAGCTAACGTTGGAAGGCTCCCGATTGTTAATGCTGCTGCGATTGCTATTGACATAAAATACTTCTTGTTCAAGCGGCATGCTCCTTTCAGCTTCTATCAACCTATCAATTTTTAAACTTTTAAGAATTTACGTACAGACATGAAGCTTCCCCAAGCCCCGATCAAGCATCCCATTAATAGGATCAAACCGTTTACTTGAAAGATAAATGGGGTAAAGTCCAGTATCTGGATAAAATGATTTTGAAGTTTTGGTTTTATAAATTCGTAAGCATAGTAATAACCAGCTGTAACAAGAGCGATCGGGATAATAGAACCTAAAACACCAAGCCATAGTCCTTCCAGGACGAACGGCCAACGTACAAACCAGTTGGTTGCACCTACGAGTTTCATTATCTCGATTTCCCTTCTTCTAGCGACAATCGTTATCTTAATCGTATTTGAGATGAGGAACATCGCCGTGAACAATAGACCGATGATCAGGACCAGACCGACGTTTCGACTCATTTCCAGGATATTGAATAACTTTTCGATCTTCGCTTCTCCGTACATTGCTTCATTAACATGTTCATACTTGTTAATCTGTCCAGCAATTTTACCGGTGTCACGGGGATCTTTCGCTTTTACAATAAATACATCATATAATGGGTTATCTTGCTCGAATAATCTGAAATCGTCACCGAGATCCTTTACAAGATTCTGAAGTTCTTCTTCTTTGGAAGAATAGTTGACGGATTCGACTCCATTAAGTTTCTCTATCTTATCTCCAACGACCTTAGCTTCTTCCTGCTTCGTACCGATTTCCATCAGCACGCGGATTTCGACATCTTTCTCTATATCGGTTGCAACCTTGTTCATGTTTAACATCAGGACGATGAACACACCAACAAGTAATAATGTGACGGTTACTGCACTGACTGATGCGAATGTCATCCAGCCGTTTCGGCCGATGCTCTTGAAACTTTCCCTTACGTGACGGGCATACGTCCTAGCCTTCATAACCGTAATCACCTCGCTGTTCGTCGCGGACAATCCGGCCATTCTCGATGGCGATTACCCGATGCTTGATTGTATTTACGATTTCCCGGTTATGTGTAGCCATGATCACTGTTGTACCACGGTTTGCGATTTCCTCAAGGATGTTCATGATATCCCAAGATGTTTCAGGATCAAGATTCCCTGTGGGCTCGTCCGCAATCACAAGCTTCGGTGTATTGACGATTGAACGTGCAATCGATACCCGCTGCTGCTCCCCGCCGGATAACTCATCCGGAAGCATCCTTGCTTTATGCTTAAGACCAACCAGTTCCAATACATCCATGACTCTCTTCTTGATCTGTTTCGGCTGCTCTTCGATTACTTCGAGTGCAAACGCAACATTCTCATAGATTGTCAGGGAAGGAAGCAGTTTGAAATCCTGGAAGACCACTCCTATATTCCTGCGTAAATGAGGTACTCTGCTAGTCTTTATCTTTGCCAGATTTATACCATTCACGATGATATCACCTTTGGAAGGTTTCACTTCCCGGTACATCATCTTGATGAACGTTGACTTTCCGGCGCCGCTTGGACCCACGACATAAACAAACTCGCCTTGCTTAATGTGGACGTTGAACCCATTCGCAGCCATAACACCATTGTTATACTGCTTATAGACGTCTTTCATTTCTATCATTATATAATCACCTAATTTGTAGTATGTAGTTCCCCTCTTGGCTGTTTCAACAATATGCGTGACTAAAA
>NZ_JABMCR010000077.1 GCF_013179555.1 Bacillus haikouensis | reverse complement strand
ACACGTGTAGATGAGGATCCATTCGCAAATGACGGTCAGCCGATCGACATTTCTGATGATGATCTGCCATTCTAAACGAACGATACGAAAAAATTAAAATGATAGGAGGCGAATCACATGGCAGGAGGACGTAGAGGTGGACGTAGACGCCGTAAGGTATGCTACTTCACAGCAAACGGAATTACACATATCGATTTCAAAGATGTGGATCTTCTTAAGAAATTCATCTCTGAGCGTGGAAAAATTCTTCCACGTCGTGTAACTGGAACAAACGCTAAGTACCAACGTAAGTTGACTCGTGCGATCAAGCGCGCTCGTACTATGGCATTACTTCCATACGTTACTGGTGAATAAGTGAACGGTAAAAACAGCAGGGACTTTGTCTCTGCTGTTTTTTTGTATTTGAAATTTTTTGTTTGTTTTTGAGGAGAAATTACAGGAATATTAATAGTTGAAAATAAATGACCTGAAGTTGAAAAGAACTTCAATTCTCCACGCCGGTAACTTCTTTTATGACAAGAATATCAGTCAGGACTCCTTTCGTCCCCTTAAGTCTTATAATCCTTCAAATTTTACCCAAATAAACACTTATTTATCTAATTTCATTCAAAAAATCTACTTTTAGTATCTTCTCCATTTATTAGCCCGTCATTTCAATAACACCCTTATTCTTTACACCACTGAAATTCTTCATTCTTATTAAACTCTGCCAAAACATGTCGATAAAGTACAAGAGAAAAGGTTTACAATACGCAAGGAACAAGGGGGAAATAGAATGAAAAAAGAGAAAACAAAAAGGAAACGACAGAAAAATGATTCTCTTAAGTTATCTTCGATACGGGCGAAGCTGATTATGGTCTTTTCCATCTTATTTGTTGCTTCATTGGTTGCCATCATTGCGATCACGAGCTGGCAGACGAGGATGAAGACAGAGGACCAGGTCATCGGACAGACACAGGGAGTAGTGAAGGAGCTTAATAGTTCTGTACAGCTTTTTCTTGAACAGTATGAGAAAAGCCTGAATCAGTATTCTGTTTCGAATGTATTGAAGAACTATTCCATAGCACAGCTTGATCCAAAAAAAGATGCAGCACAGGATACTGAGTTGTACGCTGATATTCAGTCGGATTTCAATAACTATCTGGGTCTTTATCAAGAGGCAACGTCGGTTTATATCGCCTCCCCGAATAAGCAGCTGAAGATTGTGCCTGCAGTGGAACTGCCGGCAGACTTTGACCCGACAAGCAGGGAGTGGTATCAAAACGCGGTCGAAGCAAAGTCGGGTGTTGTGTGGAGTGAACCGTATATCGATACGGCGACGGAAGAATATATCATCACCGCTTCAAAAGCGGTTGTCTCGGACAATGCCATCATCGGGGTTATCGGAGTCGATGTGAATCTGACGAAACTGACGGACCGTGTATCGGATATGGAGCTCGGTTATGAGGGATATCCGTTCCTGTTTGGGTTAGATGGAACAGCGATTGTGCATCCGACTAATCGTGGAGAGAATTTGTCGAATCTTTCATTTATCAGGAATATGCTTGAATCAGAGGATAAGGAAGGCACCATTCACTATGAATTTGAAGGTAAAGAGAAGGTGCTTGTGTACAATACGGTTCCAAAGACGAATTGGAAAGTCGGATCCGCTTATGAAAGAGATGCCCTTTTGCAGTCCTCCAAGGAAATCGAACAGCTCTTGATCCTGACAGGAATTGTGACGCTTGTTGTTATGCTTGCGATGGTTGTGTTCGTTTCGAATAAAATGACCAAGCCGATCAAAGAGCTGCAAAAGACGGTAACGGAGGTGGCCACCGGGGATATTTCCATCCAGTCTGCAATCAGTTCAAAGGATGAAACGGGTCTACTTGCCACTGATTTAAACAAGATGATCGTCAGTATGAGAGAGACACTCACGGTCGTGCAAGATTCTGTCATGAATGTCCGCCAATCGGCAGAAAGCTTGAGTGCGGTTTCGGAGGAAACCAATGCTTCAAGTGAGGAGATGGCAACGGTTGTCAATGAAATAGCACATGGTGCCTCCCAGTCGGCAGCAGATTCTGAGAATGCCCACCAGAAATCCGAAATGCTGGGGACTCGCATCAATGAAGTATATGATAACTCGAAAGCGATGGCTGATATGGCCGGAAAAGCAGACGAGATGAACCAGAACGGTCTGCATCAAGTGAAGGAACTGGTCACGGCCTATCATTCTTCCAATGAGTATATCTCTTCAATGGAAAAGGTAATCATCAGCCTTGAGTCCAAGGTGAAAACGATCGAAACGGTCATGGAAACAATCACAGACATATCGTCTCAGACCAATCTGCTCGCACTGAATGCAAGTATCGAAGCGGCACGGGCCGGTGAGCATGGGAAAGGATTCGCGGTCGTAGCAGAGGAAGTCAGGAAGCTTGCCGATCAGTCTGTACAAGCGACAGAGCAAGTAAAGAGAACGATCAACGAAATCCAGCAGGGCTCGAATCAGGCAGTGGATGAAATGGCCAAGACAAAAGAAACTTTCGAGGTTCAATTTGGGGTCATCCAAAAGACAAATGATGTATTCGATCAAACGTCTGCCCTGATGAAAACGATGCAGGGTGAAATCGAACAGATGTATAAACAAGTCGGTCAAATCAATCTGGATAAAGATGAAGTGGTTAATGTTATCCAGTTGATGGCGGCAACGGCGGAACAAACAGCCGCTTCTTGTGAAGAAATGAATGCTTCGTCCGAAGAACAATTAAGGGCGATTCACTCTGTCACAGAAGCAGCAGAACGCCTGACTGATTTGAGCCAGGAGCTGCAAGATTCAATCCAGCGTTTTAAAATAAAATGATATAGTCAGGAAGGTGCCTCTGCATCATCCTTCTGTGTACCCGTAAGGAATACTCTTATGTGAAGGGAGTATATACTAAGGGAAAAGAAGGATGTCGTCCAGCGGCGCCTTTTTTACTTCAATCAACACAGTTCCCGATTCATCGTGCCTGCAGGAACAAGCCGTTAAGATGAAATTCATCGTTAAAATTGATATGATTGTTCTGTTATATGTTTCGTTTGAATTTAATGTTGGGAGAGTTATATGTTGAAAAATACTAGGGTTATTACGGAAGGGGCGTTAATGCTCGCCATCTTCATTGTTATGTTGTTAATGGTTTTGTATGTCCCATTTTTAGGTTCATTGGCATTTTTGGTACTTCCTCTACCGTTAATGTTATTCAGCTCCAGGAATTCACTTTTGAATTCGATTTATGTATTCCTTGGTTCATTGGCACTTAGTTTTTTTATAGGAGGACCTTTCGCGCTTCCTGTTGCCTTTGCAATCGGGTCTACCGCTATTGTTTTGGGCTTTGGCATTAAGATGAAGTGGGATAAGTTAAAAATATTTTTGTCATCTGCCTTTGCATTATTACTAAATATCGTTTTCGGTTATGTGGTTTCGATAGCTATTTTCAATATGAATTTGGTCGAAGACAGTCTAGAACAGTCGAAAGCTACATACTATTCTCTTTTCGAGCAAGTGGGACAAGAGCCTGATCAAAGGCTGATCGATAGTCTTGAAAGCTCGATCCAATTGATTCAGACACTGATGCCGACGTTATTCTTAGGGCTTGCAGCAGGAATGGCGATTGTCTTTATCTGGGTGAACTTCCCGATCCTGAAACGGCTGGGGGTGAATGTCCCGGTTTTCAAGCCGTTCAGGGAATGGATGCTTCCTAAAAGCATATTATGGTATTACCTGATTATTTTGGTTATATCCATGATTGCACAGCCGGAACAGGGCACTTATTTATATACGGCGATCATTAATGTCCTTTATGTGCTGCAGACATTGATGGCGATTCAGGGCTTATCCTTCCTATATTTTCTGGGGCATAACAAGGGCTGGTCGAAGGGGATTTTGGTATTAATTACAATCATTTCGATTCCGCTCCTTTATCTCGTGAGAATTTTAGGTATAATTGACTTAGGATTTAATCTAAGAGAACGGCTGCAACGTAAGTCATAGATTATAATAATTTTAAGTTCCAGGAGCTGAAATCATGCCATCTTATTTTAATAAGCGAATGATCCGGTACCCTTTGTACGGTCTAGCTATATTAACAGCTCTCTTGTTAGTATCGGTCGCTTTTTACAAATGGATTATTTCGTTAATCGGGTTGATTGTCTTTGGTAGTGCGTTTTATCTAGCCTTTTATTTCGAGAAAAGGTCCCACCAAGAAACAGAAGAGTATATTTCCACTTTATCTTACCGGGTAAAGCGTGTCGGCGAAGAGGCATTGATGGAAATGCCGATCGGGATCATGCTGATAAACGATGAGTACTACATAGAATGGACCAATCCTTTCCTTGCGTCGTGTTTTAATGAGGATACCGTCGTGGGGAGATCTCTTTATGACGTCGCAGAAAGTCTTGTCCCCCTTATCAAGCAGGAAGTGGACTCAGAAATCATTACCCTGAACGAAAGAAAGTATCATGTCATACTGAAGCTGAAGGAGAAGCTTCTTTATTTCTTCGATGTGACTGAACAGAAGGAAATCGAGAAGCAATTTCATGATGAACGGACGAATATTGGGATCATTTTCCTTGATAACTATGATGAATTGACGCAAGGGATGGATGACCAGACTCGCAGCAGTCTGAACAGCCTGGTGACCTCCATCTTGAATAAATGGGCAAAAGAGTACGGCGTCTTCTTAAAAAGGGTTTCTTCAGAACGATTTGTTGCGGTCATCAATGAAAAGATCCTTCAGGTTCTGGAAAAAGAGAAGTTTGGGATTCTCGACGATGTACGCGAAACGACATCAAAACAAAACGTCCCCCTTACGTTGAGCATCGGCGTCGGGACAGGTGTTTCATCCCTTCCTGAACTTGGGACACTGGCGCAGTCGAGTCTGGACCTGGCGTTGGGCCGCGGCGGTGATCAGGTTGCCATCAAGCAGACGAATGGAAAGGTGAAATTCTACGGCGGGAAAACGAACCCGATGGAGAAACGTACTCGTGTGCGGGCCCGTGTCATCTCCCATGCTTTAAGGGAAACGATGATAGAGAGCGATAAAGTCATCATCATGGGACACAGACATCCCGACATGGATGCTGTAGGGGCAGCGATCGGAATCCGCAAAGTCGCGCAGATGAATCAGCGTGAAGGCTATGTTGTTCTGAACTTCAACGAAATTGACAATGGAGTCAAGCGCCTGATGAAAGAGATCAAGAATAATTCGGATCTATACTCCCGCTTCATAACGCCGGAAGAAGCACTGGAGATGGCGACCGATGATACACTGCTTGTGATCGTCGATACTCATAAGCCGTCACTTGTCATTGAAGAAAAACTGCTGAACAAAATTGATAAGGTTGTTGTCATCGATCATCATAGACGGGGGGAAGATTTCATCAAGAACCCGCTCCTCGTCTATATGGAACCTTATGCTTCATCCACAGCAGAACTGGTAACGGAGCTGCTTGAATACCAGCCGAAACATGAGAAGATCAGCATGCTCGAAGCCACATCCCTTCTTGCCGGCATCATCGTCGATACGAAGAGCTTTACGCTTCGTACCGGTTCGAGAACATTTGATGCAGCTTCTTATTTAAGGGCGCAGGGGGCCGATACGGTCCTCGTCCAGAAGTTTCTGAAAGAAGATGTAGAGACCTATATCAAACGGGCCCGCCTCATAGAATCGGTCGAATTCTATCAGAAAGGCGTCGCGATTGCGAAAGCGGGTGAGGATGTCATTTATGACTCCGTACTGATTGCACAGGCGGCAGACACACTGCTGACAATGGATGAGGTCGTTGCTTCCTTTGTCATTTCAAAAAGGGAACCCGATACAATCGGGATTAGTGCCCGTTCACTTGGGGATGTGAACGTTCAGATCATCATGGAAAGCTTACATGGCGGCGGACACTTAACCAATGCTGCCACACAATTAAAAGACCTGTCTGTCCGTGAAGCGGAACAACAGTTAAAAGAAGCACTGAATGATTATTTTGAAGGGAGAAAAGAGACATGAAGGTAATTTTCTTACAAGATGTTAAAGGAAAAGGGAAAAAAGGTGAAGTTAAGAATGTAGCGGATGGCTATGCCCATAATTTTTTAATTAAAAAAGGTCTTGCAGTAGAAGCGACGAATGCTAATATCGGACAGCTTGAAGGCCAGAAGAAAAAACAAAAGCAGCTTGCTCAGGAAGAACTTGAAGATGCGAAGAAATTAAAAGCAACTTTAGAAGAGCTGACGGTGGAAATGAAAGCGAAATCCGGTGAAGGCGGACGTCTATTCGGTTCCATCACAAGCAAGCAAATCGCGGATGTTATGAAAAAAGAGCACTCCATCAAAGTGGACAAGCGCAAGATAGAGATGAACGACGCAATCCGTTCTTTGGGCTTTACAAATGTACCGGTGAAACTGCATACAGACGTAACGGCTACACTGAAAGTACACGTAACGGAAGAGTAATTTCCCGCAACATACGAAATTTGGTAAATTCATTTTGATAAAAACATGATAAAATGTTTATAGGTTGATAAAAATGTGATCTGGATTCTTTCCTGATCACATTTTTTCGGTAGGAAAAAAGTCAGTAGAGAATGGATTATCAAGCTGCAGCGCCTGGTCACTCGAGTCGTTTCGGTCCGTCCCTGAAGTCAAACGGTCGGTCCAACGCTTGTCGGGGCTGAACCATGCGTTTGAGCTTTTCTTATAGGAATGTGTCTTCCAACTGTTTTTCGAAATGGAGGTAATTATAGATGAATGAGATGTTACAAGAACGAATCCCGCCGCAGAATATCGAGGCGGAACAAGCCGTACTCGGGGCGATCTTCCTCGAACCGAGTGCGCTGACGACAGCTTCTGAAGGGCTGATTCCTGAAGATTTCTATCGTCACTCTCATCAGAAAATATTCAATGTCATGCTGAAATTGGGGGACGCCGGAAAAGCGGTCGACCTCATCACGGTGACAGAGGAACTGGCAGCTGCCAAGGAGCTTGAAGATGTCGGCGGGGTCGCTTATTTAAGTGAGCTTGCAGGATCGGTGCCGACTGCTGCCAATATCGAGTACTACGCACAAATTGTAGAGGAAAAGTCACTGTTGCGAAGATTGATCCGCACAGCGACTGATATTGCTTCTGACGGATATGCCCGTGAAGACGAAGTGGATGCACTGCTCGGCGAAGCGGAAAAAAGCATCATGGAAGTCGCACAGCGTAAAAATGCCGGTGCCTTCCATAACATTAAAGATGTACTTGTCCGTACCTATGATAATATTGAAACGCTCACGAATCGCAAGGGCGACGTAACAGGTATCTCAACAGGCTTTGCCGATTTGGATCATATGACGGCCGGTTTCCAGCGGAATGACCTGATCATCGTCGGTGCCCGTCCCTCAATGGGTAAAACCGCCTTCGCACTGAACATCGCGCAGAACGTAGCGGTCAAAGCGAAGGAAAACGTCGCGATCTTCAGTCTTGAAATGGGAGCAGAACAGCTGGTCATGCGTATGCTTTGTGCGGAAGGAAACATCAACGCGCAAAACCTGCGTACCGGTGAACTGACCGACGAAGACTGGAGAAAGCTTACAATGGCAATGGGGAGCTTGTCCAATGCCGGTATTTACATTGATGATACTCCCGGGATCAAAGTCGGAGAAATCCGTTCGAAATGCCGTCGTCTGGCACAGGAACACGGACTCGGCATGATCCTGATCGATTATCTTCAATTGATCCAGGGGAATGGCCGCGGAGGCGAGAACCGTCAGCAGGAGGTTTCTGAAATCTCCCGTTCATTAAAGGGACTAGCCCGTGAACTAGAGGTCCCTGTCATTGCGCTTTCCCAGCTTTCCCGTGGAGTCGAGCAGCGTCAGGACAAGCGCCCGATGATGTCCGATATCCGTGAATCCGGAAGTATCGAGCAGGATGCCGATATCGTTGCCTTCCTGTATCGTGAAGATTACTACGACCATGACGCAGAGAATAAAAACATAATCGAGATCATCATCGCCAAGCAGCGTAATGGTCCGGTAGGGAATGTTTCGCTCGCGTTCGTAAAGGAATATAATAAATTCGTCAATTTGGAGCGGCGGTTTGATGATTCCGGGGTTCCGCCCGGGGCGTAGAACGTTGGACAGGTTTGGTGAATACAGTTCCCGGCCGGCCGCATAGATTGATAGAAAGATAGTTGATGAGTTTAATGGTCCGGCTGGTTCACGGGTGAGGTTTGATAATACCGGTGCTCCGGCTTTTGTCCGGGATCGATAGTATAGACAAAAAACTCCAAGAATGCTTGGAGTTTTTTAAATTGGAGATGACTTTTTGTGCAGTAAAATGGTATGAAAATAAGAGTGTTATTAAAAATACATTTTTTTACTATTTCTTGCCTGCTGAAAGATAAAGATTTTCCTGTTCTAAAGAAAAATATGATACTTTTATTGGTTTCTTCGAAGAAGGAGCCAGGGTGTATGATCAATAATCGATTGAAGTTTTCCGTTGTAAAACTTGCTCCTGCATCGAGTCCATCAGGAATCCGTCCTGCGCGTACGGCGGCATAGAAAAATCCAAGCACCTTGTATGCTTGGATTTTTTTCTTTTCTATGCTATAAAATCGTCGCATGCTGATGGGCATGCAGTTTTGTGAAGATCCCGTCTTCAATCGATAGCAGCTCTTCATGCGTCCCATCTTCTGCGATTCCGTTCTCGGTAACGACGAGGATGCGGTCCGCTTTGCGGATGGTTGCGAGTCTGTGAGCGATGACCAGTGTCGTGCGGTCTTTCGCAAGTTCGTTCAACGCATCCTGGATGATCGCTTCTGTCTCGGTATCGAGGGCTGAAGTCGCCTCATCCAGGATCAGGATCTGAGGGTTTTTCAAAAACATCCGGGCAATCGACAGCCTCTGTTTTTGACCTCCTGATAATTTCAGGCCTCTTTCCCCGATTTGCGTGTCATAACCGTCGGATAATGAAGCAATCAGGTCGGTCAGATGAGCTCGTCTAGATGCTTCCTCGATCTCTTCCTGGGTCGCATCCAACTTACCATAGGCGATATTTTCACGCAGTGTCCCTGTAAACAGGAAGACGTCCTGCTGCACGATGCCGATCTGTGATCGAAGCGACTCCTTCGTCATATCCCTGATATCGATGCCGTCGATGGTGATCGATCCTCCCTCAATATCATAGAAACGGGGGATCAAAGAGCAGATTGTCGTTTTTCCCGCACCTGAAGGGCCGACAAATGCGACGGTCTGCCCCTGTTCAATCTTAAATGAAAGGTCATTCAGAATGGGGCGGTGAGGTTCATAGCCGAAATGCACGGCATCAAATTCGATATTACCCTTTAACGTCGGCACTTCAATTGCATCCGGACGGTTTTCGATATCCGGCTCAATATCCATCAGCTCTGTAAACCGTTTAAAGCCGGCCATCCCTTTCGGATAGAGTTCCAGTAGTGCGGAAATCTTATCGATCGGTTTGAACAGCACATTGATGTAAAGGATGAAGGCGACTAATTCCCCGTATGAAAGGGCACCTGAGAAACTAAGCCACGCTCCGTAAACAAGGATGATCAGCGTCATCAGTCGTGTAGTGATATAAATGCCCGACAAGTTCACACTCATGACATTGTATGCTTTTAATTTTGATTTACGGAAGAACTGATTGTTTTCATTAAAGCGGTCCATTTCGTATTGTTCATTGGTAAAAGATTGAACAACACGCGATCCGGAAACACTATCTTCCACCCGGCTGTTTACATCGGCGATATTGCCGTACATCTTCGTCCAGGCCTTATTCATCTTGATATTCGAATAAGAAATCAGCCAGATAAGGAATGGCACGACAATGATGGCGACAAGCGCGAGTTTCACATTGATTGTCAGCATGATCCAGAATGCCCCGATGAACGTCATGACGGCAATGAATAAATCCTCGGGCCCGTGATGGGCAAGCTCTCCGATATCCATCAGATCATTCGTCACCCGGCTCATAATATGGCCGGTCTTTGTGTTATCAAAGAAGCGGAACGACTGTCGCTGTACATGATGAAACAATTCCCGCCTCATATCGGTTTCGATATTGATACCGAGTTTATGCCCCCAGTAGTTCACAACGAACTGCATGCTCGAACTCACCAGATACAATGCGAGCAGACCCGCACTCACTGCCAGGATTGTACTCCAATTTCCTTCCGGCAGCAGTGTATCGATGAACCAGGAAACCGCCAAAGGGAATCCAAGCTCCAGCAGCCCGACAAGCACGGCACAAGCAAAGTCTATGTAAAACAGCCGCTTATGAGGACGGTAATAACTGAAAAAACGTTTAATCATAACACTCACCTCTGTATTCAATTGTATGAAAAATCCAAAATCCTTATCTAACCATATCAAAAATAAAAAATTCAGGCTATTACTTTTTTATCAACAACCCTAATACTATATCACGTTAAAGCGGTACGGGACGGGTCGATAGTCAAGTAACGTGCGGGTTGTTTTTACGAACATAAATATAAATACCTATACTAATGTTCGTGTTTTGATTGACTTTCATGCCTGCTGTTGATAAAATGAGTTTGTTTGAAAAAAGAGGGAATACTAATTCCCGTCGGAGGTGCTATAGTATGTCTTCAGTAGTAGTAGTAGGTACGCAATGGGGAGACGAAGGAAAAGGAAAGATTACTGATTTCCTTTCTGAACATGCAGAAGTAATCGCACGTTATCAAGGTGGAAATAATGCAGGTCACACAATCAAATTCGATGGTGAGACGTATAAGTTACATTTAATTCCTTCTGGTATTTTTTATAATGAAAAAATTTCGGTCATCGGAAACGGAATGGTTGTTGATCCGAAGGCATTGGTGAAAGAACTGAAATATCTTCACGATCGTGATGTTACAACGGAAAATCTCCGCATCAGCAATCGAGCGCACGTCATCCTTCCTTATCACTTGAAGCTTGACGAAGTGGAAGAAGAGCGTAAGGGTGCAAACAAGATCGGTACGACGAAAAAAGGAATCGGTCCTGCATACATGGATAAAGCAGCACGCATCGGTATCCGTATCGCTGATCTTCTGGACCGTGCCTCATTTGAAGAGAAGCTTGCACGCAACTTAGAAGAGAAGAACCGTCTTCTTGAACGCTTCTATGAAACGGAAGGGTTCAATATCGAAGACATTCTTGATGAGTACTACGAGTATGGCCAGCAAATCAAGAAGTATGTTGTCGATACATCCGTCGTTTTGAACGATGCGATCGATAACGGACGCCGCGTTCTTTTTGAAGGGGCACAAGGCGTCATGCTTGATATCGACCAGGGTACATACCCATTCGTTACATCATCGAACCCGGTAGCGGGCGGAGTGACGATTGGTTCCGGTGTCGGCCCAACGAAAATCAATCACGTTGTTGGTGTATCTAAAGCATACACGACTCGTGTAGGGGACGGTCCTTTCCCAACAGAATTGAACAATGAAATCGGAGATCAAATCCGTGAAGTCGGCCGTGAATATGGTACAACGACTGGACGCGCTCGCCGCGTCGGCTGGTTCGACAGCGTTGTCGTACGTCATGCACGCCGTGTCAGCGGACTTACTGACCTGTCCCTGAACTCAATCGACGTTTTGACAGGAATCGAGACACTCAAGATCTGTGTCGCGTACAAATACAAAGGCGAAATCATGGAAGAGTTCCCGGCAAACCTCAACATCCTGGCTGAATGTGAGCCGGTATACGAAGAGCTTCCAGGCTGGAAGGAAGACATAACAGGCTGCAAGACGCTTTCTGAGCTTCCTGAAAATGCCCGCCATTATTTAGAGCGCGTATCCCAGCTGACAGGCATCCCGCTTTCCATCTTCTCTGTCGGACCTGATCGTTCTCAAACGAATGTAGTCCGCAGTGTGTGGAGTGCACGATAATTTCTGAAAAAGAAGAAGCTGATCCCAACATAAAGCGGGTCAGCTTCTTTTTCTTCGGGTTAAACATTAGTCGTCAGTTCTTCAAATACACGGTCATGGCAGACAATATAAAGGGTATCTTCCGGATGTAGTTCCCGGTTGACGGCATCGGTGAAATCCATATTGTCATTCACCGCAAGTAAGACGGCCCCATTTTGCAAGAGCGCTTCTGAAGCGCTTTTAACGGTTTTCCACTCTGTTTTTGGCTTCAGTTCATGGATATTATTTCCGTATCGCTTGCTCATCAGCTGGCGGAATAGAGTGGTCGTTCCCGGATGGATTGTCGCTTTAGCCATTAGGAAGGAAACCGAATCGTTGGAAAGGATGAAATCCTCAACCGCTATATGTTTGAATTTTGGGATATGGCGGTCTTCGGATACCTCTACAATCGTATGGATTTCCCTCTCATACGTTTTCGACAAACCTTCAACGGCCGAAGCGATTAACAGTGTCTTGCCATCGATCAGCGACGGATCTTCTATGCGGGAATCGGAGAATATCGCTACTCTTCTGGCATCCAGTATATTCGCTCGCAATAATACCGCTTCGTCCGACGGATCCCCTTGAATATAATGAACCTGTTCATGATCAACAGGCGATTCGCTCAATGTATCAATCAGGACGATCCCGGCGTCAGGCGAATGGGCCAGTACTTCCGTAATCGCCTTTTCTGTCTTTTTCGACCAGTTCACATAAATAAAATGATCTTTCATGGTATACTCAAGCTTCCCTTCCCGTTTGTATTTTTGGAACGTGGTGAGGGCATCCACTGTTTTCGTGATCAGTACCCCGATGATTCCGATTCCGAAGATGAATAAGAAAATGCCAAGCAGACGTCCGCCTATTGTGACAGGATAATAATCGCCATAACCGACGGTCGTCAACGTAGTCATCGTCCACCAGAATCCATCAAACAATGAAGGAAATCCTTCAGGTTCTAAAAAATATATACCGAACGTACCCATTACAATAATAATAATGGATAATAGTAAGATAAAACCAAAATCCATTTTGGTTACTTGCTTAAAAAGCCTCATAAAAATGGCCATGCAACCGCTCCTTACAAAGAATTCATAGGTTAATACTACCAATAATCAAGTTGAAAATGAAACTATTCCTCTTAACATTCGTATAGATAAAAGACAAAGCAACAAATAAAGGAGAATAATGATGACAAGACCCCTGTTGGAATACCGCTTATTAAAAGGCCTGAATGGATATGAACCGATTTATCATTATCCGGATATCGAACTTGAGCAGATCCTTGCCCGCAGAGAATGTGAGTTCTTCGTTAAAGAAGGGGTCACCTATAAACAGATTTCCTCTGCAAAAGAAGGAAACCTCTTTCTTATTTATGTGGAAATATTCGAAGAAGAGCCTGTCACGGATCCATTGTTTCCGCCGGATGGTTTGATGCTCGAAATCCGTGAACTGAATTCCCGTAAAAATCATCCGATTTTGAAACAGAAAAAATATGAAGAGCATTTGGATGTTTTATGTATCATCGGATCAGTATATACCTATATAGAGGGCGCAGAGTATGAACGTGATTCTGCTGAAATCGATGAAGACCGATCGGTATATATCTTATATGTCAAAGCAACAGGAGAAAAACTGGAGGAGGAAGCAAAATGAGCAAAACGAAAAAAATGATGGCCGGAGTTGTTGCATCTGTGATGGCCATTTCCGTTACAGGCTGCGGCAATCAAGATCTCCCGCCGGAACCTACGGACACAGACTGCGATGACTGGGACTGGGACGAAGAAAGCGGCACCTACTACTGCGACGACAGCCGTTCCTCCCACTTCGGCTACTTCTGGTTTGCCGGCAGGATGTTTAAAAATAAATCTAGCCTGCGAAACTATTCTGGTTATAAATCGTATTCGAAATCCTATAAATCAGGGTTGGGAAGCGGATCGAAAGGCGGATTCGGTGGCTGATATGGATACGGTCCACCGCAATAAGAGAATCGCCTTTTATGAAGGGATACCGGAATTCTGGCATGATCTGTATGGAATGGAATACGCCCTTTTGGATGTAAAAAAGGAATCGCCTGAAGTTATTGAGTCAGTCCGTGATGCGTCAGACAAAGTCTATAAGCTCTACCGGAAAACCGCCGACTTGCTTCGGGAGCTCAGTGACGACTCCCTTCTGGAATTAGGATTTCCCGAGGAATCACTTTCCTACATACGATTCAAATCGATTCCTCAGGAATGCATCGTCGGCCGGTTTGATTTCGTCGTTCGCAGCGGTCAGGTAAAATTACTGGAGTTCAACAGTGATACACCAACCTTTATCAAAGAGCTTTTTCATGTGAATGGGAAAGTATGCGGCTGCTTTTCTTGTGACGATCCCAATGCCGGTCATGAAGAACAGCTGGGTCTTGAGCTTCGCCGTGCCCTGCTTGCTTCATGGCGTTCACTGGAGCGTGAAGGCTCGCCTAAGATCGTATTTTCTTCGCACAGTGATCACGAAGAGGATTATTTGACGACCAAGTATCTTCAATCGTTAGCGGGTGTTCATTCTGAATTTGTCAGTCTGGATCGGCTTCAGATCCGGACGGGGAGTGAAGCCGGCGTCTATACTCCATCAGGGGAGCGGATCGATGTCCTGTACCGTCCGACGTACCCAGTCGAGCACTTGGTGGATGACGTTGATCCGGATACCGGTGAAAAAGTCGGCCAGGATTTGATCGAGCTTATGCTGGCCGGAAAATTCGCCATTCTGAACCCTCCATCTGCTTTTTTGATGCAGTCCAAAGGGGTGCAGGCCCTGATTTGGGGGCTGCATGAGTCAGGGAGTGAGTTCTATACAAAAGAAGAGCACGAATGGATTTCAGCGTTCTTTTTACCGACCTATTTAGATGCGGAAGTTTTTGAGAAACGCGGGGCAACCTATGTCCAGAAACCGGCGTTCGGCCGTGAAGGGGACACTGTCCGCGTGATCGAAGCATCCGGCAGGGTCGTGATGAAGGATGCGAAAGAAACCTACAAAGAATCATTGCCTGTCTATCAAGAGTTCATCGAGCTGCCACAGGTCAGGATCCGCACCGATGAAGGACCGAAACCAGCAAGCCTGATGATCGGCAGCTTCGTCATAAACGGTTTGCCGAGCGCGATCGGGTACCGCGCAGGAAACGCCATTACAGATAACGAATCATATTTCCTTCCGATTGGTTATGAGGAAGATTAAAAAGGAGAGAAACATATGCAAATCATTACAAGTGAAGCACTAATCAGCTTTCTGGCCCACGTCGGCACCGGCCTGGGACTCATGATCCTCGGCGTCATCGTATTCGCATTCACAACGAAATTCTCGGAAGCCACACTCATCCGCGAAGGCAACATCGCAGTCGCTTTGAAGCTGTGGGGAAAAGCTATCGGCCTCGCGATCGTTATATATACGGTGTGGTCCAACAGCGTAAATCTGTTAGATGCATTCGTATGGGGGCTAATCGGAATTGCCACCCAGGTCATCGCCTATTGGATCATCGAATACGTCCTGACACCAAAGACGAATCTCGCCAAAAAAGTCGAAGAAGGCAATGTAGCCATCGGCTTCAGCCTGTTTTCCGTTTCGATCGTCGTCGGTCTGGTTGTGGCAGCTAGTTTGACTTATTAGGGTATTGGTTGAGACTGCAGCCTGGTCACCTGGTAGTGGTGATGGGGCTGTGGTTTTTTTGTGGAGGTTGAGAGGATTGGAGTGGTGAAATGAACCTTAAAGAACGACTTGTCCCGGAAATAATATTAAAACTGCACGCAATACTAGAACGGCTGCCCGGAAAAATGAAAAAGTAATCATAATGAGCAATGACTTCAAGCAGGCTATAATGGAGAAAAATCGATCGACTTCTACTAACATTTCCTCTCTAATGAACACTACTACATCCTTCATGACCTCAGAATTTCTATCAATAATCATTTCTTTCAAATAGATACCCTTATTCTCACAAAAAAAATATCTTAATTTTAGAGTATGAAGAATTTAGCAGGTGTAATTGACTTTGATGATGATTTTAATCAAACTGTACAAACTAAAAACGGAGCAAAAAGCATTCCCAGATCCTCTCTTTCAAATTAACCGCCAAGAAACTATGCTGCGGGAATGGATGGATTCGCACCAACTTCCTATCCTTCCGATTCACGGATTAGTTGTCATGAGCAACGTCCTCTCCATAATCAGGTCAAATCATGAACAATACACTCAAAAGATAATCCGCTGCTCCACGACCCTCTCTCAAAAAATAATTGAACTAGAAGAATACTATCAAGATAACAACGAAATACAAGTCA
>NZ_JABMCR010000076.1 GCF_013179555.1 Bacillus haikouensis | reverse complement strand
AAAAGAACAATACCGCAAAAATGTAAACTAGCGGATGTACCTGTTTCCATTGACCTTTGACCACTTTTAATAAAGGATAAGAAATGAAACCGAGCGCAATCCCTGTTGCGATACTTGAAGTCAGCGGCATGCTGAGAATGATCAGGAATGCAGGAAAAGCTTCATCCAGCTGATCCCACTTAATATGAGAGATACTTCCCATCATCAGGCTGCCGACAATGATCAGCGCAGGGGCTGTAATGGCGGAAATTCCCGACACCGCACTGACAAGTGGGCCGAAAAAGGCAGCGACAATAAACAGGATCGAAACGGTCAATGTCGTTAAGCCGGTCCTGCCTCCTGCGGACACACCAGCAGAGGACTCGATGTAAGCGGAAGTCGGGCTTGTACCGAACATTGCCCCGACTGTCGTCGCCACTGAGTCTGCAAGCAGTGCTTCACGTGCTCTTGGCATTTGGTTGCCTTTCATTAATCCTGCCTGCTGGGCAACCCCGATCATCGTACCGGTTGTATCGAAAATGGTAACCAATAAGAAGGAGAAGACCACTGCATACAGTCCGTATTGAACAACATCTGCAAATGCAGTAAGTGGATTACTGATGATGATTCCTTCAGGAAGATGAGGAATAGCAAATATCCCTTTATCAAAAGAAAGTTCACCAGTGAAATAAGCAATTAATGCTGTTAAAATCATTCCAATGAATAAAGCGCCATGGACATTCATCACCATCAGCACAAGCGTTACTGCCAATCCGGTAAGTGCCAGAAGGGCAGAAGGTGAGTGAAGGTCGCCGAGCTTCACCAGATTGGTTGGGTGAGCTTCGATCAAACCTGTCAAACGCAACCCGATAAAGGCAATAAACAAACCGATTCCCGCTGTGATACCATGCTTTAAGTTCTGCGGAATCGCTTCAATCAGTTTCGCCCTGAAAGGTGTAAGTGAAAGAATAACAAATATGATACCCGCAACAAATACTGCTGAAAATGCAACGACATAGGAAATGTCTTCATTCGCACCTACAACTGAGTATGTAAAGTAAGCGTTCAATCCCATTCCAGGAGCAATCGCAATCGGATAGTTTGCAAATAATGCCATCCATAAAGTTCCGACTACAGCTGAAATAATCGTCGCTAAGAATACTTGATCAAATGGTACACCTGCATCCGCCAAAATGATCGGGTTAACAATTACGATGTAGACCATCGTCAAGAAAGTTGTTAAACCAGCCAATATTTCTGTTTTTGGAGTGGTGCCGTGTTCCTGTAATTTAAACATTGTCATACCTCCATAAAAACGAACATTAAAAACACACAAATTATATAATATTCGGTAATAGAATGAAATTCAATAGATAAATGAAAAAAACAATTCAAAATAATTTTGAAACCCCTTCCATATCATGCCCTTTTTCGTTAAGATGTTATCAATTAAAGAGAAATGTTTCGTTAAATAAGAAAGGAGCGTTACTAACGTGTACGCACAACTCAAAAATAAATCAATCTCTGAGAGGGTTGAACTCATCACACGATCATTAGTCGCTCTGAAAAGCTATAACGGGTCTGATGGAGAAAGTCAAAAAGCTCATTATATATATGAAATGATTCGTTCGTTTCCTTATTTTCAAAAAAATCCAGATAATGTGTGGATGCAAAAAGTTCCAAATGATGGTATCGGCCGGCACAATGTTTTTGCACTCCTGGATGGTGAAACGGCAAAGACGTTAGTATTCCATGCCCATTACGATACGGTAGGCACTGAAGATTATGGTGCGCTTCAAGATATGGCACATGACCCGGATTTTCTGCAGAAATTCTTTATGGATTATGAAGGGGAAGAAAAAGTAAAGGAAGATGCGCTTTCAGGAAATTGGCTGTTTGGCAGGGGATCCTTGGACATGCAAAGTGGAATCGCCGTTCATCTTGCCAACCTGCTTCATTTTTCCGAACAAGGGAAGCCTCCTCAAGGAAATCTTTTGTTTTTATTCAATGGGGATGAAGAAAGTGAACACGGTGGGATGATTGCCGCTTTAACTGATCTTGACCGCCTGAAGGGGGAAGGATTCGACTACTTGGCAGCCATTAACACTGATTTCATTTCCCCGATTTATGATGGTGATTGCAAGAGATATATATACACAGGGGCGGCAGGAAAGTTTCTGCCTGGATTTTACATTTATGGAAGGGAAGCGCATGTCGGGGATGTACTGACGTCCATCGATCCGACTGCTATTGCTTCAAAGATCAACCTTGAAATAAATCAGAACCTTGATTTTGCAGAAAAAATACCGGGTGAATTCACCCTGCCGCCGTCCTGCCTGTATTTCAAAGACGACAAGTTGGCTTATAATGTTCAGACTCCCTTGAGCACGTCTATTTATTTCAACTACTTTGTTTATGAAAAAACTGCACGGGATGTATTATACGAAATGAAGAAAGCAGCCATGAAGTCGGTGGCTCACTTGGAGATTCGCAGTCGGGAGCAGTATGAAAGCTATCGCAGTTATCACAACTTTCCTGAAAGGGAGCTATCTTGGCATGTGGATGTTCTGACATTAAGGGAATATGTCTTTTGGCTTAAGGAAAGGGGACTTGATCCCGATCCGGTAATGGAAGAAATATATCTGATGCATGAAGGGGAGGACCGAAGAACCATCGCATATAAAATGGTTGAAGCCATGCAGCACCTCGATCCTGACCGGACCCCGAGAGTCATTATTTTCTTTGCTCCTCCATTCCTTCCACATAATTATTTGAACGAAGAGAATGAGTATGGAAAGAAAGTGAAAGAAGTGCTGGACACATGCCTGGAACAAATCTCAAGGGAGACAGGGGAAGAGTTCGTCCTGAAACGTTTCTTTCCTTATCTTGCAGATGGAAGCTTCCTGTCACTTCACGAAGAAGATGCAGATATCGAAGTAATCAAAAAGAATTTGCCGCTGATCAATGATCTGTATCCGGTCCCGATCGAAACGATCAGGAAGTTGAATATCCCTTCTATCAATATTGGTGTCTATGGGAAAGACGGACATCAATGGACCGAACGGGTATATAAGCCTTATACATTTTCTGTACTGCCGGAGGTTATTCAGCGAGTTACAAATGATCTATTAAATATATAAAGAAAGCCGCATCGTTCACACGATGCGGCTTTCTCTGATTATTCAGCCCAGTCAATCAGGTTGCGGATATCAAGGCGGTCTGTCTTTCTTGCTTCCTGAAGCGGTTTGCCGATTGTGATCAGCATGATTGGCAGGTAGCGATCAGTAATCTTGAACTCTGAGAGTAACGCAGACGGATTGAAACCGCCAATTGGACAAGTATCCCAGCCATTTGCCTTGGCTGCCAGCATTAACTGCATGGCTGCAAGCGATGCGTTGCTGAATGCCGCATCCCTTGGATACTGATCTCTGCTGTATGCTCCTTTGATCTGCTTGGCCAAAATGTCTTTTAATTCGGCTGTCATTTCACCCTTTTCTACGGAAGGATCGAGAACCGGATCAATATTTTTATCCGCCTCAAGATCACCCAGGACCGCAACAACAGCAGAAGCGTCAACGACTTGCTGCTGATTGTATGCGATCGGAAGCAGGCGCTCTTGTACGTTCTTGTTATCAAATACAAGGAATTTCCAATGCTGAAGGTTCCATGCAGACGGCGCTTTACCAGCGGTTTCAAGAATTCCGACTAATTCTTCACGAGGTATTTCCACCTCTGGATTGTAGACTTTTGTAGAGCGGCGCTCCTCTACTACTTGAAAGAAGTTTGTCATGATATTGCCTCCTTGATGTGTAAAAAATGCTATAATACCGGGTATATCTGGATTGAGTTAACTATATGGTAAGTAACTTATAACATGACCACTATAACGGACGCATTTTTACGAGTCAAGCAGCGACGATTTAAAACTGCTTTCCCAAATATTGAAGAAAGCAGCCGGTCAAGTCTACATATGATTATTGAACAATGAATCAAATGGATCGTTACCATCTGCAGGGATTGAAAAATCAATCTGCTCCAGTGCCAAATAGCTGCCGCCGACAATGATAATGCAAAGAACGGGGAGATACAAAATACCAAGCATGCCGCAATCCTCCTTGAGACTCTTTAATTTGAAAGGTTAACCTATCTCGACTATAATTTGTGAAACGCGTTTCAGAGCAAGCAATTTTTAATAAATAATTTTAAATCCTTTATAAAAGGGGATTCCCTCATGACCAATATTCGAAAGATCGCCCAACTGGCCGGAGTCTCGGTATCAACAGTTTCAAGGGTATTAAATGATCACCCTTACGTAAAAGAAGCAAAGCGCCGTAAAGTATTGGATGCAGTGAATGAACTAAATTATATTAAAAACGCAAACGCAGTTCATTTATCCAAAGGAAAAACCTATTGTATCGGGGTGGTACTTCCGTTTTTGAACCTCCCGTACTTTGGTGAAATACTGCAGGGAATCGCAGGTGAAGCATTGAAACACGGATACCACCTTCAGATTTTCCAGACCGATTATGAGAAAGAGGCAGAACTTGATGCTTTCCATCGCCTGCAGATGAAAGAAGTCGATGGACTCATTGTCACCTCACGATCTAATTCGTTGGATACCCTCGGAACGATCATGAACGGATTGAATGTGGTTTTTTGTGAAAATCTTTATGAAGTGGAGAAAAAAGTCTACATAAATCATTATGAAGCGATACGGGCAGGGATGGATCATCTGTATTCAAAAGGCCATACAAGGATCGGATTATGTCTTCATCGGACATTCGGAACAAACAGCGAAGAAAGGGTGCGGGGATTTTATGATAGTGCCGAAGCGGCAGGTCACGAAGTCCGGGAAGAATGGATATTCAATGACTGCATCCATCTCCAGGACGGAAGGAATGTCATCCATCAATGGGAAGTTCTTAAAGATAAGCCTTCTGCACTCATCGTGACAAGCGATCAGGTGTCTGCCGGTATCGTATCAGCAGCTGGAAGGAAAGGTATCAATATTCCGGGTGAACTGGCAATCCTGAGCTTCGATAACCATCCGATAGCAGATGCCTTCGATATCACCTCATTCGAAGTACCAATCAGGAAGATGGGAGAAGAGGCGTTCAAGCTATTCATGGAAGAAACTCCTTCAGCACCTGTCATTCTGGAAACCGTGCTTTACGAGCGTACAACCGTGTGAAAATGTGTTGAAAACTTAATCAAGGGTAAAACTATATTACATTTGAAAAAAAGAGCCAATACCGGGAGGCGAACAAACCATGCTTGGTAATAAAGAGGAGAAGATTTTGGTAATCGTCATGTTTATCGTTGCCTTATTCCTTCTTTTTGCAATCGTAAGGAAATATATTATGTAGACTATAAAGAGCTGGTCCATGACGGATCGGCTCTTATTTTTTTCACAGGATGATTAATTTACATACCTGTTTATTTTCTGCCATAAGATTTACTAATTAAGGTCAAATGGAGATGATGCGTCAGGGAGAAGTAAGAAATGCTGTAATCGTGATGTGAAAGCAGATTATGTCAAGGAAAGTGAAAGAAAGGGTGTTTGCTATAGGAAAGATCGTTCAGGCTGCTGTCGATTTCCTTCTTGCCGTTATCAGTGTCTTTTTACTGGTTAAAATCATCAACCGACTTAAAGGGGGCGAACAATCGTATAAAATAAAACAGCTTACCAACCTGAAGGTGCTGCAGGAAATCAGGGATTTACTGAAAGAGGGTAAATCAAGCGATCTCCGGAAAGCAAAAGTCCCTGCAGCCCCCTTCATAACAAAAAGTGCAATGAAAATTCACATCAAAAACAAACGAAACGAGAAATAAATCTGCGATTTTGACAGTAATCCTATTTTTATAGTAGGATTACTTTGTATTGTAATAGATTATTATCTTAAAAAAAATGAGGGTATCATCTTGAAAAAAATCTATGTACTCCATGAAAACAGCGAATGGACCAATCATCTTACAAATCGCTTGAAGGAACTTGGCCTGCCGTATGAAGAATGGTTTCTTGATCAAGGCACTGTCGACTTAACTGAAACCCCGCCATCAGGAGTTTTCTATAACAGAATCAGTGCATCTTCTCATACCCGGAACCACCGCTATGCCCCGGAGTTGACTGAAAGCGTCCTGTCGTGGCTCGAACGTCATGATCGGAAAGTGCTTAATGGAACACGAGCCATACGGTTGGAGGTCAGTAAAGTAAACCAATATATGGCATTGAATGAAGCTGGAATCCAAACGCCAAAAACGATAGCTGCGGTTGGAAAAGAGCAAATCATTGAAGCAGCCAAAAAACTCGGCAGGAAATCGTTCATCACCAAGCATAATCGTGCAGGTAAAGGACTTGGCGTTCAATTATTCCATTCAATGAATGCGTTAGAGGAATATGTACACAGCGATCATTTCGAAGAACCGCTGGATGGCACGACACTTATTCAGGAATACATCGAGTCACCGGATTCATCGATCACACGCTGTGAATTTATCGGCGGCAAATTTGTATACGCCGTACGGGTCGATACCTCAGAAGGTTTTGAGCTGTGTCCGGCAGATGCCTGTCAAATTGATGATTTATTCTGTCCTGCCGGAGAAAAGGAAACTGCGCCCAAATTCCAGATCATCGAAGATTTCGACGATGAAATCATCGATGACTATAAAATCTTCCTTCAAAGAAATAAAATTGATATAGCAGGAATTGAATTCATTAAAGACGCAAAAGGCACGATTTATACGTATGACGTGAATACCAATACGAATTACAACAAAGATGCCGAGCAGGCTGCTGGGAAGTTTGGTATGCTGGAGCTTGCAAAGCACTTGGAAGAAGAATTGAAAAAGGTTTAATTGACTTGCTTGCGGACTGACCCCTCTTTAAAGAGGGGTTTTATTGTTGGAATATATTTAGAAAAAGGTGAATTATAATAAAAACTCGAAAGCTATGAACTGAAACTAAAAGATTAGTGAGTCAACCTCAAAGATTATGGAACCAAACTAAATGATCACAGCCCAAGACTAAGCATCAATACTGCACTTTCTTTATGCTGCCCGCCTCTGAGTAAATCCACTCCGCATTTCATTTGAACTTTTACCAATTATCTGATAATATATATTTCTGCTCCCAAACGCCTACATAATTTTTACAGATTTCTATTTGTCTCATTCAGCGTTTTAGACCGCTAGAGAGTCGTTACCTCAGCGGTGTGAATAAGACGTTTTTTTCTCCATTGCGGCTACCATATTTGAAAGGAGAAAGGTATGACGAAGAAATCAGAAACAGTACTACACCCCGATCTTTCTAATGAATCAGAACGCCTGGAATTCACAAAGCGCTATATTGATGTCGTGATTGAAACTTCTCAATCAAGCAAGGAGAAGTACAAAGAGAATATGGAAAAAGCATTTGGGGACGTCGACTGGGGCGAATCCAGTGCTGCCTATATCGATATTCTCACAAACTCCAGCTTTTTCGAAATGTCCAAGGAAGAGTTGGAATCCCTTCTGAAAGCTAAGGACAAACCGTATTTTGCGAGGATTGATTTCAAACACGAGGGAAATGACAACATCGAGAAGCATTACATCGGCAAGACCTCACTATATCAGCGCGAAAACCAGGAACAAATCATTGTTGATTGGCGTTCTCCAATAGCCAACCTTTACTATGAGGGAAGGATTGGTGATGTCTCCTATGAGGCTGAAGGGGAAACCTATGAAGGTGACCTTTCCTTGAAGCGTCAATATATGATCGAAGAGGGAAGATTGGAAGAAATCAGGGATATCGATCTGACCACCACAGATGAACTTCTTCAAGATTCATTGGCGAAAAGCTCCAGCAACCGATTAACCGAAATCATCTCAACCATTCAAGAAGAACAAAACAGGATCATACGGGCGGATCTGAACAAACCCATTATCGTTCAGGGAGCTGCAGGAAGCGGAAAAACCACGATTGCGCTCCATCGTATTTCTTATTTTATTTACAATTACAAACAGCATTTCGATCCAAGACAGCTGATGATTCTAGCCCCGAGTAATCTGTTCATCGATTATATTTCGGAGGCACTTCCGGAGCTCGGTGTAGAACGAGTGAGGCAGACGACATTTTCTGATTACGTCATGACATGTCTGGAGAAGAAATTAAAGCTTGTTGAAGATGACAAATTGATCAGATTAATAGAGCTCGATCAGGATCATGATGTGAAAAGAACTTCATGGATATCAGGATTCAAGGGTTCGAAGGCTTTCAGAAAAATTCTGGATCATTATATAGAAGAAATTGAAAGAAGGTTCTATCCTGCCGAAGACTTCTATGCGGACAAATATAAGCTCTACACCGCGAAGAAATTCACCCGACTTTTTAAAGAAGAATACACCTATATGCCCGTTTACCGCAGGCTTGAGAAGCTGAAAGCATTATTGCAAAGTTACGTGAGAACGAATAAGAAGCAAATGGTGGAAAGGGTAGAGACTTTTTTTGATGAAAAAATCGAAAAGGCTCTTTATCAGCGAGCCAATGCCGGTAATCGCAAGGAGTACATTTCAAAGGCATTGGATAAAAAGGCAAAAAGGCTCGAGGAAGTGAAGAAGGCAATCAGGTCAAGTGTTTCCACTTATATGAGGCAATTTGAAAAGAAAAGCCTCGAGCAGTATTATTCTGAACTCTTTTCCGACCCGGACCGGCTTGTAAAATACTCTAATGGCGAGCTGGATTCAAGCAAGGCGGAGGATTTATGCTTCCACACTTTGAATCTGCTGATGAAAAAAAAGTATGAAGTTGAAGACCTTGCCCCACTCCTGTATTTGCAGACACATTTGTTCGGAATAGATAAATTCTATAAAGCCAAAAATATTGTAATTGATGAAGCTCAGGATTACAGCTATATGCAGCTTTATGCATTGAAGCGGGCGTTGGAAACAGATATGTTTACCCTGGTCGGTGATCTTGCTCAGGGAATCCACTCTTACCGGGGACTCCAAGCATGGGATCCCGTATATAAAGAAGTGTTTCCGAGAGCGACCTACACAGAACTTCAAAAAAGCTACCGTACCACGATTGAAATCATGAATGAAGCGAATAAGCTGTTGAAAATACTGCCTCATGAGTTTCCAAGAGTGAACCCGGTTGTTAGACACGGTGAGGCACCGGATTTCTGTACATTTGAAAAAAATGAGGAGCTTTCAGACATTATCCTGAAGAAAGTATCTGAGGGGAAAGAAGAAGGATTCCAAACATTTGCAGTGATTGGGAAGAGTATGAAGGATTGTAAAATGATTTATAAAATCCTGGAAGAGCAAGTGCCAGAAAAGGTGAAGCTGTTGGAAGAACAGGAGTCGATTCCGAAGGACAAAATCGTCGTCGTGCCTTCCTATCTTTCAAAAGGACTGGAATTCGATGTTGTCATGATCACCGCCATCAACGAAGTATTTAACAATCAAAACGAATTGGACATCAAGCTGCAATACGTGGCCATGACCAGACCGCTCCACAAACTTTCTTTCATAGGAAAGGACACGAATCAATTCATCATGTAAAACTAAGAAATGCCCGTTCTCCATGGACGGGCATTTATCTGACTATTTTATATTTTTCTGTTGACAGAGGCGAGGGAGATGATATACAATTATCTCGAAATCAAAATAAATGGTTTCGGGACAGTTCATTATTTTTTTGAACTAATATCTCAAATTCGAGATATTCAATTGGAGAATAATCGGAATTGAAACGTTTTATTTTTGGTTTCATTGGGAAGACATACTAGAGGAAGTTAATCGAAGAACCTTTCTATCTGCCTATCTCCGGCTGAGTCATTTTGTAACGACTTTACTCTAAGTTACAAAAGATAGGGGTTATTTTTGCTGTCATCCCGGCATAATGAATTATGTGCATCACCCAATACTATATAAGAATAAAAAAGGAGAGATCTTATCATGTCTAACGTGAAATTAGCAATTATGTATTACAGCTCAACAGGTACAAATTATCAAATGGCAAAGTGGGCCGAAGAAGCAGCGAAAGAAGCGGGAGCAGAAGTGAAATTGCTGAGATTTGAAGAAACGGCTCCTGAAGCAGCGATTGCTTCAAACCCAGCATGGGAAAAGCACTATAATGAAACAAAAGATTCTGTTCCAGTCGCGACACTCGCAGATCTAGAATGGGCAGATGCATACTTATTCAATGTACCGACGCGCTTCGGAAATGTTCCTTCTCAGGTAAAATCCTTCCTGGATACAACAGGCGGACTTTGGTTCCAAGGTAAATTGGCAAACAAAGTCGTGAGTGCAACATCATCAGCAAGCAACTCCCACGGTGGTCAGGAACAGACAGTACTGGCGTTGTACACAACAATGATGCACTGGGGCGCGATCATTGCAGCACCAGGCTATACGGATCAATCTTCATTTACTACAGGAGGGAACCCGTATGGCACAAGTGTAACCGTTGATCAGGAAGGCAACATGGTTGAAAGCGTTGAGCCTGCTGTAAAACATCAGGCACGCCGCACGATTCAAGTGGCAGAAGCAATTAAGAACGGATTGAAATAATAATGGAAGAGGAGTACCCGGGCGAAGCAGTCAGGGTGCTCTTTTTTGTTGGAATGAAAAGGTCATAATTAATAGGCGGTCAGTACAAATTTGTTGATAAAAAGGAAGAGTTTCTCGTTGATAAATCCGAGAAAACGTTGATAAAATAATTTTTCCATTGAAATATCTAAAAAATTGCCGATATAAGTGACAAGATCTCGGTGATTAATTGAAATCACTCATTCTAATTCACCGACAATCTTCTGAACAGAGCAGGTTTATGTGATATAAAGAACATCCCTGTGTAAACAGGAAAACGATTCGCTGCCCTATTAACACCCATCTGAAAATCATCACCGCATCAAAAATAGCCGCTGCAAATGCAGCGACTCATTTAAAGGATTCTGTTTACAGTCCTATATCATCGAGACACTCAGCCTCACATTCAATGTGTTCCCCGGTCAGCGGATGAGGAAAAGAAATTCTTGCGGCATGAAGAGCCTGACGTTTGAATACAGGCTTGCCGCCATATAAAGTATCGCCAGCCAGCGGATGACCGATATGACTCATATGGACGCGAATCTGATGGGTCCTTCCAGTATCCAGAACCACTTCTGTAAGAGACATATTTTCTCTGACTTCTAATACTCTATAATGAGTGACTGCTTCCTGACCGGATGGGGAGACCCGTCTTCTTGTATTGTGATGGCGGTCACGGCCGATCGGCTCCGAAATGGTGCCTTTCTTTTGTTTAAGCCTTCCGTGAACCAGTGCCAGATATGTCCGTTTTACTTTACGATTAATGAGCAGCCTGTCAAGAATGGCTTTACTTAAAGGATGTTTGGCGAAGACGACTGCTCCTGAAGTATCACGGTCGAGCCTGTGTATATGCATCACTCGGCAAATTTCTCCCATTGATTGAAAATGAAAGGCTATCAGGTTCGCAAGTGTCCCCGCCTCACCAGGCAGATTGGGATGAGTATCGATTCCCGCAGGCTTATTGACTACGATCAGATGATCATCTTCATACAGGATATTTAATGCGCCATAGGATGGGAGGACATCATAATCCGTTTCCTTAAATAGATCAATCTGCAGGAGATCGCCGGGGGATAATGGATGATTCCATGCCAAGTAATCGCCGTTCACTTTGATATCCCTTTCCATTCTCATCATATGAATGAGCTTTTTCGGGGCTTGCCAATGCTCCTTTAGAATCTGCTCTATCGTTACATTTTTCCAATTTTCAGGTATTACCAGCTGAAAGAGTGAACCTTTTCTCATTGTTTTCATCAAAAAGCTCCTTTAAATGACAAAAATAGTATATGCTGATGGGCATTTACTCCCATCTAAGCACCTGATTTACCAAATTCATGGGTATAATTACCACACTTGAGGATACTTATCTATGTTATTCTAAAAGTATCTATTACAGAGAGATTACAAGCATTACAAAGGTGGGTTATGAAGGTGAAGGTCTTACTAGCGTCAACACGTGAACAGGATAACAAAATCCAGGAATTAATCAGTCATATGTATTGTACTATTTTCCCTGATTATTTCACAGACGAAGAAATAGAGCAATTTGAAGATATGGAAATCTTACATACGTCGAATAGAAACGTTGAATATTGCGGCACCTTGAAAGAAGCTTTCAAGGTGATATCGAGTCTGCAGACGCTGATCTCGATTGTGGAATGCGGCGTCAGAGATGAGGTTTATGAGGATATGTTCTACCATAATGTTCATATCCTCCAAGGGTTTGGACTGTTTTTTCCGTTATCATTTGATCAATTCACAGACGAATCGGAATGCAAGCATTCACTAAGCGTTTATTCAAAAGCTGCGAATCAGTTATTAATTTAGTGATTATTTAGAATGTTTGATATTTAAGTTTATTTATCATTCAGGGGGGAATATAAAGTAGTAATCAATTTTATTTTGAGGATACAGCGTATCTTCTCTTGAAATTCCTCCTCATTGATAGGGGCTGACGTTATTAGTCGGCACCTCTTTTTTTTGTTGGTTGTGTTCCAGAAAAACCCCGCTGCCCGATTCTATGCAGGTTTTGCTTTCTGCAAAAAACGCCCGTCTTGTCGCTTTTGTGCAGCGATGACGGGCGTTTTCATTTATTTCACGTTTTCTTCAAAGAAACTTCTGAATTCTTCTTCAGGCTGGCTTCCGACAACCCGGTCGACTTCTTCACCGTTTTCGAAGTGAATGAGGGTAGGTGTCGCTTCGATTTGATAATCGGTCCAGCCCTGTTCAAATTCGAGTACATTGTATTGAACCATTTCCACTCCCATTTCTTCTGCAAGTGGAGCAAGGACAGGTGTTGTTTCTTTACAATGAGGACAAGTGGAACTGTAAAAATATACCGTTATATCCTCTTTATCCTCAAGCTTGTTCTCCAGCTCTTCGGGCAGAATGACATTTTGATAATTGGGATCGTCCAATATTTCTACTGTAGCAGGATGAAGCTCATCCTTTTCAAATTTATTTCCTTCTGCTTTTTGGCTGTTCTGCATGTTTGTCACTAAAGCGATCGCAGCAAACAGTCCGACGATAATGGCTAAAAAGATAATGATTTTCTTCAAACTAATGGTCCTCCTTTAATGCTTTAAGTGTTAATAGACTTACCATAAAGATGATTGCAAACCCTGCAAGAGCCAAAAACGGAATCGTGATGAAACCCATCCAATTGATATATTCGCCTGTACATGGAACCCGTCCGCATGAAGGGGCACTTTCGGAAAGAATTGAGATCTTTTGAAGAGAATAATGATAGAGTGAGACCGCAAGTCCAATACCGGAAAATATCAAAGAATAGAAAGAGATCTTAAAGTCTTTGCGCACATAGGCAACTCCAAGCAAGATGACCAAGGGGTACATCAGAATCCGCTGATACCAGCATAGTTCGCATGGTTCATACTTCATCACTTCCGAAAAAAACAAGCTTCCTAGTGTGGCTGTAAGTGATGCGGCCCATGCAAGGAAGAGAAGGGTATCTGCTTTTTTATTCATAAGGAAGTCCTTTCTTTACATATTTTCTCTTACTATTATAAAGGCAAACTTTTCATATCTGCCAAGAAATGATGACCGTTTTTCAACAATACTATAGTAGTCACCGTATGTATCTATTTCTATATATTAAGTCTAATTTTTGTTTTGGGCAAACGGTTTGCAGCAATCTGATTCAAAATTCTTCTATAATGATATTTTCTTTTGGTAAAATGGTAGGGATACACTATTCAAACTTCACTTACATGCACTCATGAACTTCGTTTCGCACGTGCATGCTAAGGGTATAAACAACAGTGTAAAAGGAGTGATTCACGTATGGCAGAAAAACTGGATTTGTCTCAATTCGAGAAAAAAATGATTATACGTCCAATGGAGCACAAGGACATAAAAGATATAATTAAGATGCAGGCTGTATGTTTTCCGGGAATGGATCCGTGGAAGGTTGAACATCTTGAAAGTCATTTGGAAGTTTTCCCGCAAGGCCAGCTGGTGGCGGAACTCGAGGGGGATATCATCGCCTCATGCTCGAGCCTGATCATCAACTTTGACGAATACGATGATCGACATTCTTGGGATGATGTAACGGACAATGGATACATAACCAACCATAATCCAGATGGCTATAATCTGTATGGCATTGAAGTGATGGTCCACCCGGATTACCGCCGGATGAAGGTGGGACACCGGTTGTATGAAGCAAGAAAAGATCTTTCACGCCAAATGAACCTGAAAAGTATCATCATTGGCGGTCGGATCCCGAATTATTATAAGCATTCCGAAGAAATGTCCCCGCGGGAATACGTGGATGCAGTGGGCCGTCATAAAATCTATGATCCCGTCCTTTCCTTCCAGCTATTGAATGGATTCACGCTGATGCGCATCAATCCGAACTATCTTCCTGATGACAAGCGGTCGCAAAACTATGCAACATTGATGGAATGGAACAATGTTGACTACCGTCCATCCAGTAAGCGTCATTTCAAGACGAGTTATCCAGTCCGGATCTGCGTTGTCCAGTACATGATGCGTAAAATCAATTCGTTTGAAGAATTTTCCAATCAGGTGGAATATTTTACAGATGTAGCGTCTGATGCGAAATCGGACTTTGTTGTATTCCCTGAGATTTTTACTACTCAGTTAATGTCATTCTTGAATATCCAATCACCAAGTCTTGCTGTAAGAAAGCTGACTGATTTTACGGAAGAATATATTGAACTCTTTACTGACTTGGCTGTTCGTTACAATGTGAACATTATCGGAGGATCGCATTTCGTCAAAGAAGAAGACGATGAAATATACAATATTGCTTACTTATTCCGACGGGATGGAACGATAGAGAAACAGTATAAGATCCATATTACACCGAATGAGCGAAAATGGTGGGGAATCAGCCCGGGCGATTCAGTGAGGGTATTTGATACTGACTGCGGAAAGATTGCGATACAAATCTGTTATGACATAGAATTTCCTGAACTCGCCCGCATAGCAACGGATAAAGGTGCAAAGATCATCTTTACACCATTCTGCACGGAAGACCGCCAAGGTTATCTCCGCGTCCGCTACTGTGCACAGGCACGTGCGGTTGAAAATCAGATTTACACGGTCATTTCAGGCACCGTCGGGAATCTGCCGCAGACCGAGAATATGGATATTCAATATGCACAATCAGGCATCTTTGCCCCGTCTGACTTTGAATTTGCCCGCGATGGAATTGTCGGGGAAACCAACCCGAATATTGAAATGGTCATGATCGGTGATGTGGATCTGGAAGTGCTCCGCCGCCAGCGTCAATCGGGAACGGTCCGACAGCTTAAAGACCGGCGTCATGACGTTTATGGTGTGAATTATAAAAAATGATACTCAAAAAGACTCGGGGAAATGTTATTTTCCTTGAGTCTTTTTATATGCTGCACGAATGTCTAGATGATTTTCAATCAATGAAAATCGGAAGAATATCAAATGCGCCTCCACATGCAATATTATGCTAAAATAAGAACGGTTACATCCTGTCGGAATGTGACGGAAGGTTTAAAAAGGAAAACCGCCATCTATGATAGAATTAAATATTATACAGCATTAGGAGGGATCGCAATGAGTTGGAAAACAACTTGGAAAAAATGGAGTGACTACCTGCATATCGATCGTGAAATCAATGATTCTTTAGTATTACTGAAAGACGATGAAAAAGCACTGGAGGACGCTTTTTACAAAAATTTAGAATTCGGAACGGGCGGAATGAGAGGGGAAATCGGCCCGGGGACCAATCGAATGAATATATACACGGTTCGTAAGGCCTCCGAAGGGCTTGCGCGATACATAGAAGAACAGGGAAATGAAGCAAAAAGGAGAGGTGTGGCAATCGCATATGATTCACGCCATAAATCTCCAGAGTTTGCCATGGAAGCTGCTAAAACTCTTGCGACTCACGGCATTCAAACTTACGTATTTGATGAACTGGCTCCTACTCCGGAACTGTCATTCGCACTTCGTTATTTAAACGCATTCTCAGGAATTGTGGTGACAGCTAGCCATAATCCGCCTGAGTATAACGGATACAAGGTATATGGTGAAGACGGGGCCCAATTGCCTCCTCAAATCGCAGATACCGTGATCGAAAAGGTAAATGATGTGGAAAATGAGCTGGAAATCGATGTGAAATCAGACGAGGAATTGAAATCTCAAGGGTTGATTAAAATGATTGGGGAAGAGATCCACCACTCTTATCTGGATCACTTGATTTCCATTTCAGAAACGCCTCAAATCAGCAATGAAGTTGATTTGAAGATTGTATTCTCCCCACTTCACGGTACGGCACTGAAGATGGCCGAGAGAGGATTGAAAGCCCTCGGTTACCAACATATTCACATTGTAAATGAACAGGCAAAGCCTGATCCTGAGTTTTCAACTGTTAAATCCCCCAATCCAGAGGATAAAGAGGCTTTCGAACTTGCGATCAGAGATGGAAAAGAA
>NZ_JABMCR010000075.1 GCF_013179555.1 Bacillus haikouensis | reverse complement strand
TGCTGCTAAATAATGTGTTAATCGTTTTTGATGTTCATCCATTGATGGTTCCCCCTAATGCTCTCAGCATCGGTCGAAATTTCATTTGCGTTTCACGGAATTCACTTTCAGGATCCGAGTCTGCTACAATCCCGCAGCCAGCGTATAAATACGATACGTCTTCATGAAGAAGCCCTGAGCGTATCGCTACAGCAAACTCACCGTTTCCATAAGCATCCAGCCAGCCTACAGGGCCCGCATATAGTCCTCTGTCCATCTTTTCCTCGCGGCGGATGACACGAAGTGCCTTATCTCTCGGAACTCCTCCAAGAGCAGGAGTCGGATGCAGCTTTTCAATCATATTAAGCAGGGAAGTCTGTTCATAGGCCCGACCGATTACAGGCGTATATAAATGTTGGATATCTTTCATCTTCATCAGCCCCGGCTTTGCCGGCATGGTAAGCTCGTTGCAGAGCGGCTCAAGAGCCTGTTGGATTGTCTCAACGACCAAATGATGTTCATACCGATTCTTCTCATCATTCAGGAGCTCATTTCCAAGATTCTCATCTTCATCAAGTGTGTGTCCTCTGGCAATCGAACCTGCCAGGCAGGTGGACAGTACTTCTTTTCCGGTCTTTTTCACAAGACGCTCCGGTGTTGCCCCGATAAAGCAGCTTTTCTCCTGCTCGAAGCTGAAGATGAAACTGTCAGGCTGCTGTTTCCAAAGATTGTCCAGCACGAAATCAGACGTTATGGACTGATCAAAGGTCACTTTGCATTTACGCGCAAGGACCACCTTTTCCATCCCTCCGCTTTTAAGTTCATCAACGACATTCTGGACTGACTCTTTCCATTCTGTCGGATTGTAATCTTCTACGCTGTTAAATTTCACCTCTGCGGGAACCGAAGAATATTTGGACTTCTTGATCAGCTCTCCCTTAAGATGAATCATTTCCTTTAAAGAATCTTCGTCATGGTCCGTGCCGCATAAAAAATTCAAGGTAAGATAATCTGCTTCCTTAGATTTTGTCAGCATAAAGGAAGGAATCTGCAATGTACCGTTCTTAAAATCCTTCCATTCCTGACCGCGTCTGTTTAGCGGATCAAATCGGAAACCGCCGAATAATAACGGTCCAGTGCCTATCCAATTCTCCTGTGAAAGGATGACGCCTTCTTCGATAAAGCGCTTCCACTCTTTCTCAACTGTAAAAAATTGATCACGGTCATCTTCAGTTGAAATCGTATGGGCTGATCCCAGCCCGGCGATTGTAATCGTATGATCCCGGTCCTTCCATAAAAAACGCGTTCCTTTAAATAACGAATTTCCCTCATTATAAAAAGAAAGCGGATCGACAGAATCGATTTTCTCGACGATACTGAACAGGACGGGGTGTTGAAATTGTTTAGCCTTTTCCATGGCTGTATCGAATGCTTTTTCAATATTGGTCTTATGGATGGTAACCAACCCTAATTCCCCCAAACAATCACGTACATGATTCAAAACTTATTATAAGATACACCCCGATAAAAGGTGTGTCAACGATGTGAATGACAATAAAACAATTATATCCTTATTATATAATAAACCCTTTTTTCGAATTTGAGAAACCTAAAGGGTTGTAAAAGTGCTCAAATAATGGAAAAGATCTTGTTTTATAGAGTATTCCCGTTCATTCCCCACATGTATCTAGCAGAATTCACCATCTGCAAAAAAAGATTGACACTCCCTTCTCCTTTACCTACACTTTAATCTGTAAAGGAATTGTAATGTTTCTAGATTAATTCCTTGAAATTAAAGGAGAGAGAAAAATGGCACAACAAATGACTAATACAATAGAAGCAGATAAAGGATGGAAAATCTGGTGGCAGCTCACAAGACCCCACACCTTAACTGCGGCATTCGTACCTGTACTTCTGGGAACGGTACTTGCTCTTCAACATACAGATATTCATTTTCCGTTGTTTTTAGCGATGCTCGCGGCATCATTGCTTATCCAGGCTGCGACGAATATGTTTAATGAATACTACGACTATAAACGCGGTCTCGATACGGAACAATCCGTCGGGATCGGGGGCGCAATCGTCCGCAATGGCGTTAAGCCGTCAACGGTCATGACCATCGCCTTTTCCTTTTATGGGATCGCCTTGCTATTAGGGATCTATATCGTCGTCAACAGCACATGGTGGTTGGCAGCAATAGGATTAGTGTGCATGGCCGCCGGCTACTTTTATACAGGAGGGCCGATGCCGATTGCGTATACCCCGTTGGGTGAAATCGTATCCGGATTGTTCATGGGACTCATTATCATCCTGATTTCCTTCTACATTCAGACATCCATGATCACCACGTACAGCATTCTGATCTCCGTCCCGGTATCGATATTGGTCGGCATGATATTACTTGCCAATAATATCCGGGATCTTGATGGGGACAAAGAAAACGGCCGTAAAACAGTTGCGATCCTGCTCGGAAAAAAAGGCGCAATCACCCTTCTCGGCACGATGTTCTTCATCACCTACGCATGGGTCGCAGGTCTGGCCTTATTTGGAGGCGCACCTGCATGGCTATTCGTTTCTTATCTTAGTATTCCAAAAGCCGTCAAAGCTACGAAAGGCTTTATTGGAAAATCACATCCGCTCGAAATGATGCCTGCAATGAAGGCGACAGCACAGACAAATACCATTTTCGGATTCTTACTGTCGATAGGACTGCTGCTTGCCTATTTCTTTTAATAATCGATCCTGAAAAACCGGATAGTTTTTATATCCGGTTTTTTGTTTTATAGGGTCCGGTCTGGTTTTTAGTTTGAATGCTGGTGCAGATTCTCTAAATAGCAGCCCAGCATTAACCGTTTACAGTTAAATGAACAAAAAATATGCTCAAAAGCACCCGTGCATAAAAAAACAGAAAAAATCCTCAATCAATCATTTCATTCCTCCTTTCCCAAACTTAATAACCTTCAATCACAAAACCAAAGACGGTTTTTCTTCAGCTGGCGCCACCATCCTCACTTTTATGTTTTAATCAGCCGACTTTCGGATAAAGTATGATTAGACCATAAAATATAATTCGGTCATCAGGACCGAACGTCAAAGTGAAGGATGTGAGAAGATTGCTTACAAGTAGTCAGCAAGAAACACTGAAAAAGGAATTGCTTCAACAACAATCTCAATTACAGGAGCATCTCAACCAAGATTTGGACAGTCTTCAACATACAAATGAACGTGATAACTCAGGTGAACTTTCTCTTTATGACAACCACCCTGCTGATATGGGAACGGAGCTGTATGAAAGGGAGAAGGATTTTGCAATTGATGATCATTCCAAGATTGAATTGAATAAAATCGATCAGGCTTTGAAAGCAATGGATGCGGGAACATACGGAAAATGTAAGGAGTGCGGACAAGAGATTCCTTATGAACGTCTTGAGGTGGTCCCGACAACCCTCTATTGTAAAGAACACACTCCTGATCAGTCAAAGGCGGGAGACCGCCCTGTCGAAGAAGATGTTCTTCAGCCGCCGATTGATAATGAATTCAGGCATCGTACAAATGGAAATGTGAGAGATGACGGGGACAGTTTTCAGGAGGTTGCCCGCTACGGAACATCCGAAACTCCCTCGGATTTTGAAGGTGAGTACGAGGACTACTCTGAGCTCTATCAAGGAGAAGATTCTTCCGAGGGATTCGCCGAAGATTACGAAAGCTTTGTGGGAACGGATATAGACGGCTCGAACCGGAAGACATATCCGTCCAAGAAGCATGAGGATTATGAAGAAATGCTTGATGAAAACAATCTGGAGTCGCCGATCGGGGATATCCCGTATAAATACGGGGACGGTTATGTTTCCAAAAAGAAGAAATAAGTTTCAGAACACTCAAGAAACCTCCAAGTCCAGAGCAGCGATCGACTTGGAGGTTTCTTATTGGATTTATTAAGTAACTATTCTCAATACCATTGTAAAAACGATTACATAATGAAACACCGAATCATTCAGGATCCTTTACCTATGCAGGGACGATGAACCAGTACATGCGTCCCGCTATCTTGTTAAACTGCCTTGGACGATTTTCCATATTCCCCTCGAATATTCCTCGATTGTGCGGTCACTTGAGAAATAGCCGGAATTGGCGATATTGTGTAAGCACATCCGTGACCATTCTTCCCTGTTCTCATATGCTTTTCCAGCTGCTTCCTGGATTCGTGCATATGAATCAAAATCCCGAAGTACAAAAAATTGGTCGTTCTCCCCCAGCAGGGAATCATAAATCGTCTCGAAGTGGTCACCTGCATCCGGCAGAGTGTCGTCGATCAGCTGGTTCAGAACCTTTTTGATGCGCGGATCATGATGGAAGTATTCCATCGCATAGTATCCACCCTGCTTCTGATAATTCATCACTTCTTCCGCAGTCAATCCAAAAATAAAGATGTTTCCGTCCCCGACCTGCTCGAGGATTTCAATATTCGCACCATCCAGTGTCCCTAATGTAAGTGCACCGTTCATCATGAATTTCATATTACCTGTACCGGATGCTTCCTTGCTTGCGGTTGAGATCTGCTGGGACAAATCAGCGGCAGGGATGATTTCTTCAGCGAGGGACACTCGGTAATTTTCCAGAAAGACGACCTTTATCCTGTCTCTCACCAGAGGATGATCATTTACAAGTTCGGCTACGGAATGGATCAATTTTATGATCTTTTTCGCATAAAAATAGCCCGGAGATGCTTTCGCCCCAAAAATGAAGGTACGGGGATGGAAATCAAAATGGGGATCCTCCACGCAGCGATTATAAAGATGCAGGATATGGAGCACATTCAGCAACTGTCTTTTGTATGCATGAAGCCTCTTCACCTGAATATCAAAGATGGAGTTCACATCGACCTTCATCCCGCTGCTTTCAAAGATGCGCCTGGCCAATCTCTCCTTATTCTGCTGCTTTACTTTATTAAGGTCTTCCAGAAATGGGGTATCACTTTTATACCTCTCGAGGTTCACCAGCTTTTCGGGCTGATAGATCCACTCGTTCCCTATTCCGGATGTAATCAGCTTCGATAGAGAAGGATTGCTATTCAACAGCCACCTTCTATGAGTGATTCCATTGGTTTTATTGTTGAATTTATCAGGATAATATTGATAGAATAAGTTCATTTCCCTTTGCTTCAATATCTCTGTATGAATCTTGGCTACCCCGTTGACACTGAAGCTGCCGACAATCGCCAAATGCGCCATTTTCACCACACCATGTGAAACGATGGCCATTTCCTCGATTCTCTTCCAGTCACCCGGGTACGCTTTCCACAACTCTTTACAAAATCGCTCATTGATTTCATTGACAATCATATAGATTCTCGGGAGCAGCGGCTGAAAGATACGGACCGGCCATTTCTCAAGCGCTTCTGAAAGCGTCGTGTGATTGGTATAGCCAAATGTCTTTGTCGTAATGTCCCATGCCTCATCCCAGTCAAATTCATATTCATCTACGAGCACCCTCATGAGCTCGGGTATGGCGAGTACCGGATGGGTATCATTAATGTGAATCGACACATATTCATGCAGATCCTTTAAATCCCCGTATCTGTATATATACGAATCGATGATGGAACGGATACTTGCTGATACAAGGAAATATTGCTGTTTCAAACGAAGGATCTTTCCTTCATCATGTGTATCATCAGGATACAAGAACTCCGTGATCACCTCTGTTTCCCGCTTGTATTTCATCTGATCTTTACCTGCCTTATAAGCCGCCGGTTCGGCGCTCCATAACCGAAGCGTATTAACGGTCGTGGTTTCATGACCGACAACGGGCATATCATAAGGAACAGCAGACACCAGTTCGGCATCGACATGACGGAACTTCAGAACTCCGTTTTCCGTAAAAGATTCCACTTTGCCCCAGAAAGGCACCTCCACAGTCAAGTCCGACTTCCGGACTTCCCAGACATGGCCATGACGGAGCCACTGTTCCGGGAGCTCCATCTGAAAACCATTGACGATCTTCTGCTCGAACAATCCGTGTTTATATCGTATGCCATATCCATGGCCGGGCAAATTTAGAGAGGCTAAAGAATCCAGGAAACATGCAGCCAAACGCCCCAGTCCCCCATTCCCTAACCCGGCATCATGTTCAACTTCCTCAATGTCTGCAAGATCGATTCCAAGATCTTTCAAACCCTGATCGACGACCTCATAAATGCCAAGGTTCATCAGGTTCTGCCTCAGCAGTCGTCCCAGCAGGAATTCAATTGATAAGTAATACACCTGCTTCTGTTTATTAAACCGGTACTGCTCATTCGTTTGAATCCAGTTCATGCTGATATATTCCCGGATCAAGTGACCTAAGGTGAAGAACTGATCCTGGGCGGTGGACTCAGGGAATGTTTTGCCATACATCATTTCAAGTTTCTTGAGGAACATTTCCTTAAATTCGTTGTGATCAGAAAACATGGCTTTCACTCCTCGATACAAGGTCAGCATATAATTGATTGTATTTGAAGGCCGATTGCGCCCAACTATAATCTTTATTCATGGCAGTTTGTACGATATGCTTCCAGGTTTCCTTATCATTATGGTAAAAGTCCATCGCCCTTTTGTACGTAAAAAGCATGTCATGCGCATTAAAGTTTTTAAAAGAAAATCCGTTCCCAGTCTTCTTTTCTTCGTTATACGATTGAACAGTGTCGTTCAATCCACCCGTTTCCCTTACAAGCGGCAGTGCGCCGTACCGCAGAGCAATCAACTGGCCGAGCCCGCAAGGTTCAAATTTGGACGGCATAAGAAACATATCCGAAGCCGTGTAAATCTCTTTTGCAAATTCTTCCTTGAATCCGATCGTGACCCTTACCTTATCGGGATAATGGGATTCCATCTCACGGAAGAACTGCTCGAACTCCCAGTCACCTGTCCCGAGTAAAACGAATTGAACTTTTTCCTGAAGCATTTCATGGAACACAGCCTTCACCAGGTCAAGGCCCTTCTGCACCGTTAAGCGGGAAATGATGGACATGATCGGAAGGTCTTCATTTACCTCAAGCTGCAACTTTTCCTGCAGCTCACGCTTTGCCTGAACCTTTCCGTGGAGATTGTCACTCCTATATGGGATTGTTCCTTCTGCAGGGTTATACACCTCATCATCAATGCCATTCAAGATCCCATGGAGCTGATTGTACCGCTGCCTTAAAATCCCATGAAGCTTTTCACCGTAATATGGAGTCATGATCTCTTCTTTATATGTCGGGCTGACAGTGGTAATCGTATCCGACGAAATCAGTGCGCCCTTCATGAAATTGATATTCCCATAAAATTCAAGGTAATCAGGGTGATAATAGCGGTCTGGCACCCCCAGTAAATCTGTCATGACCGACTTGGGGAAAATCCCTTGAAATTGAAGATTATGAATCGTAAACACACTGCGGATAAACGCATATCCCGGTTTATCCTGATACTCCGTCCTCAATAAGAACGGTATCATGCCCGTATGCCAGTCGTGACAATGAATAACATCAGGGTAAAAATCAATGACCTCGATTGCATCCAAAACTGCCCTGGAAAAAAAAGAGAAACGCTCGCCGTCATCAAAATAACCATACATACGGTCCCGATTAAAATAATACTCATTATCAACAAAGTAATAGGTAACTCCGTCGTGGTGAGATTCTTCAATGCCGCAATATTGATTCCTCCATCCGACAGAAACAAAAAACTCCCTCTTCTTCTTCATTCCTTCCTGGTATTCAGGGGGAATTCCCCCGTACTTCGGAAGAATGACCCTGACATCCGTTCCGAGACTTCTCAGTTCTTTCGGGAGGGCACCTGCCACATCAGCCAATCCGCCCGATTTAACAAATGGGACACATTCCGATACTGTAAACAATACTTTCACGAATTCATCAGCGCTCCTTGAATCATCCCCTTGCGAATGACGATGGGATTTGCCGGGTCTCCGATCAGTTTGACGCCGTCTTCAATCCTTACATCTTTATCCAGGATGACATTCTCTAGTACACAGTTATCCCCAATCTGACTCTTTTGCATAATGATACTGTTGGAAATAATTGTATTCTTTCCTACTTTCACGGCTCTGAACATTGTGGAGTTGCGGACAGTCCCTTCAATATAGCAGCCATTTGCAATGATACAGTTCTTTACACTTGACCCGGAGGTATAACGCGTCGGCGGCTCATCCTTCACTTTCGTGTAAATGGGTGTTTCTTTCTTGAACAGCTCTTTCCATGAAGAAACATTTAATAGCTTCATGCTTGTTTCATAATATTTGTCAATGCAATCGACCGTTTCCACAAACCCGATATGTTCATATCCGCACACTTTATATCCGCTGTCCATATCTTCAACCACGTCTTTCATGCACGTATAACCAGTTTTTCCGCGGGTCTCGATCAGCTCTCTTAACAACGAAGTCTTTACGAGGTACATTTCGAGTGATTTACCTTTATGGCGGATTTCCGTGATGTCACATCCAATCATTGCATGCCTTTCCAGGACCGGTCGATAATGGATATTACAGACCGTGAAGCAATTGCTGATCAACGCATATTCCTGATGGCTCCGGTAGAAGTAATCAATATGGTGGGCAAAATGATTGAACGAACCCATTCCTTCATTCGACGCCTCGACTCCCGGGGCAGGAAAGAAGAACAACCCGTCACGCTTCCGGTTCAGATCCCAGTTCTTCCCCGAACCGAGATGGTCCATCAACGAGCGATACTGGAACTTTGGGAAAATAGCAACCGATCCTATATCCGAATTCACCATATTTGAAAGCACGAAATCAATCAAGCGGTATCTTCCTGCTATCGGAAGCGCAGCCAGGGAGCGGTGTAAGAGCAAATCTTCTAATGATTTGTAATAACCAGTGGCATCAATAACTCCAAGCAATGTATTTTTCACGACAATTCCTCCTCTTAGGTTGTACGTTAGAGCACTTTACACTTCTTCTTGCTCGAGCAAGGTTTCAATGAATGCTTCAGTCACAAGGATTACTTCCTCAGATCCTTCTTCCGGCATGATGCAGACCCCGTCAGGCACCTTGACCTCAGACGGCACGATCGCCTGTTCAATGTAGGCATTCTCTCCAATTACCGCATCAGGCATAATCACAGATCTTGAAACATGGGCTCCTTTTTTCACCGACGTCCCCTGGAATAATACAGACTTACTGATCGTCCCTTCTATCGTACACCCTTCATTGACAAGCGACCCTTCAACAAATGCGTCCGCTGAGATATATTGAGGCGGCTCATTCGGATTCACCGAATACACTCTCCAATCATGATCGAACAGATTTAATTCGTTGCTCTCATCAATCAGATCCATATTCGCTTCCCATAAGCTCTTAACCGTACCGACATCCTTCCAGTAGCCCTTGAACGGATAGGCCATCAGCTTTTTCTTTTCATCGAGCAATAGCGGAATTACATCTTTTCCGAAATCATGGCTGGATTGAGGATTTCGTTCATCCATTTCCAGGTAATCCTTCAAGACGGACCAATTAAAGATATAGATTCCCATGGATGCCAGATTGCTCTTCGGATATACCGGCTTCTCTTCAAATTCAGTGATCCTCATCTCATCATTCGTGTTCATCAATCCGAAACGGCTTGCCTCTGCCCAGTCCACCTCAATGACCGAAATCGATACATCCGCTTTCTTCTCGATATGATAGTCAAGCATCTTGCTATAATCCATCTTATAGATATGGTCGCCAGACAAGATCAACACGTACTCGGGGTCATACTGTTCCAAATAATTCATATTTTGATAGATGGCGCTTGCCGTCCCAGTATACCAGCGCATCTCAGATGATTCTGCATAAGGAGGGAGAACCGTCACACCGCCGTTCCTGCGGTCAAGATCCCATGCACTCCCGATCCCGATATATGAATTCAATACAAGCGGCTGATACTGTGTCAGAACTCCGACCGTATCAATCCCGGAGTTTGTACAGTTGCTCAAAGTGAAATCAATGATGCGGTACTTCCCTCCGAATGGGACGGCAGGCTTCGCTAATTTTTTCGTCAGTGAGCTTAGACGACTCCCCTTACCGCCTGCTAATAACATGGCCACACATCTTCCTTTTGCCATTTCATTCTCCCCTTTCATTCTCTGGTTTCAAATAAACTGCACCATATGGCGGGATCGTCATTTCCACATATCCTTCTTTCCCATGATATGAGTCATGCTTCACTGGGATCGGTTCGGGATTGACCTGATGGGACCCTCCATATTTGCTGTCATCGCTATTCCATATCTCTCTATAAAAGGCGGCACGAGGCACACCGACCTTATACCTGTGATAAACGATCGGACTGAAATTGAAGATCGCTACAAGATGATCACCCTTCTTCTTTCCTTTTCTGATAAAAGAAAAGATCTGCTGCTCTGAATTATTCACATCGATCCATTCAAAACCCCCGGACCTGTGATCGAGCTCATATAAAGGCTCAGCATCCTTATATAAATGCAGCAGTTCCTTAAAATATGAATTGAATTTGTGATGATATTCGTAACTCATTAAGTGCCAATCCAATTCCTCAAGATCCTTCCACTCCGAAAATGGAGCATGTTCGCTTCCCATGAAGAGAAGCTTCTTCCCGGGATGGGCTATCATAAAACTTAGCAGCAGCCGGTACTGTGCGAACTTCTGCCAATAATCACCCGGCATTTTATTCAATAATGACTTCTTTCCATGCACGACCTCATCATGTGAGAAAGGGAGAACATAGTTCTCAGAAAAGGCATACATAAGGGAGAATGTCAGCAGGGAGTGAACTTCTTTCCGTTCCGGATGAGGCGTCTCCATATAATCAAGCACGTCATTCATCCATCCCATATTCCATTTATAATTAAATCCGAGTCCCCCATAATGAACAGGAGATGTCACTTGCGGCCAGTCCGTCGAATCCTCCGCGATCATCAAAATGGAAGAATCATATTCAAACACCGACTGATTCAGCTTTTTCAAAAATCCGATAGCTCCATAATTCGGAGACTCCTGTCCCTGGTTGGCCCAATAAATGATATTTGCCACTGCATCAATACGGAATCCGTCGATGTGATACATGTCCATCCAGAAACGGGCGTTTGAAATCAAGAAACTCCTGACTTCGCCCTTACCCAAATCAAAATTGGCCGTCCCCCACGTATAGTTCTCGCGGTCGCGTTCTTCACCGTACTCATAGGCAAAAGAACCATCAAATTGATATAAACCATGAGCATCTTTACAGAAGTGCCCCGGAACCCAGTCCAGGATGACGCCTATATCATTCCTATGGCATTCATTAATGAAAGCCATCAAGTCATGCGGTTCCCCATACCTGCTGGTCGGCGCATAATATCCTGTACTCTGATAACCCCAGGATCTGTCAAAGGGATGCTCCGTGACCGGAAGCAGTTCAATATGGGTGAACCCATGTTCTTTGACATAAGGTATCAACTCCAGTGCCATCTCCTTGTAAGAAAGGAACTTCCCTTGCTTCTTTTTCCATGTCCCTAAATGAACCTCATAAATAAACAATGGCTGATCATAAACCGATGAACCTGCCCGTTCACTAAGCCACTCCTCATCACTCCATGTGAACCCATCCAGTTCATAGACGATACTGGCTGTATGAGGACGTTTCTCAGAAGAAAAACCATATGGGTCCGCTTTAAGCTTCTTCTCACCGGATAAAGCGGTCAATTCGTATTTATACGTTTCACCTGTCAAATCGCGGTTCACCCGAATTACCCAAAGGCCTTCCTCATTCCACTTCTCCAGTTCATAACCTGTGCTGTTCCATCCATTGAATGATCCAACCAGTGAAACACTTCGCGCATTCGGTGCCCAAACGCAAAATTCTGTATAGGTTCCCCGTGCATCTTTCCTCACATGTGAACCCATAAACTGATAAGCTTGCTGTAAACTTCCCTCATGAAATAAAAAAACATCATAATCAGATAACATCATTGCGTTCATCACTTCACCTACATTTTTCAATCTATTAACTATTTTCTGTCACTTGTGAGAAAATCCTTTTTATAAACATCGCTCTAAAACGACATAATCCTACACTGACCAATAAGAAAACGGTTGCACAGGATTATAAAGGAAAATGATAGGGGTTACATTCGAAGAACAACAGATAACACTGCCGAAACATGTCGAAAGGTTTTTTGATTAATAAAACAGAAAAACAAAAATATTCCGGTATTAAGTAGGGCTCAAGGTGAATGGTAACAACCACTCACTACGGAATAACGAATGTTAATATGTAGAAATTTGGAATTGAATCAGGTCACAGGCTGGATATCTATGTAAATAATAAAAAACCTGTTCCACATTGCCTTAAATGCAATGCGGAACAGGCCATGAAACGAACTGCCGGGGAAGAGTGTATGAATATTATCCAAGTTCGATAATGAACCATTTATCGGTGAAGTGGTCAAAAAGGAAAAGAATGTTTTTGTGTACGACCCTCCTTATGCCACCCGCCTCTTGAAGGCCCCCTCCGCTTTTAAGGTCCACAGGAGCATAGCTCAGAGGATGATTACCTGCCGTCAGAAGAAAGCGAAGACTTGCACAGTATCGGACAGCGGTATCATAAAAACATCCTTGTCTGATATTGTTCGTCTTTTGAATGTTGTGATTTAATTATGTTCTACCCTCTTCTAGCTTTGATGGAGTATTACTTAGTCAAAAAACTCCATATGTATTTTCTTTTCTTTGTAGTATTTCAATCGATCTTGCAGCGTACCTGTATGAAACTCAAATTTATGACCATCCGGGTCTGTGAAATAAATAGACCTTTTATCTCTTTCATCCCTGGAACGCCCAGGCAAAATGTTCACATTAAATTCAAGCAATCTGGCGCACATAGTGTCAAACTCATCTTCTTCTATTGAAAAAGCAATATGAGTGTACGATTGATTTATTTCATTACGGGGAATATCATTCTCACGATTTAGTGCCAGCCACATATCGTTTAAATCAAAGTAGGCAGTATTTCTGCCTTTCACTAACAACTTAGCACCGAATACCCTTTGATAGAATTCAATTGAATGTTCCAGATCAGACACTGAAAACAAAAAGTGATTAAGACCTTTAATTGACACCTCTGTCACCTCTATCCTTAGAGTCACTCAATCATACTCTTCATGGTTCCATAACTCTCCCATTCATCCATCGTCTTTAAAATCAATCTCTTAATATCTGCCACCCTGACTGTCCCGCATTCCTCCTGGTCCGACAGGTCGAACAATGCAATCAGGTCCAACAGCTTCGCTTTCTGCAGCCATTTATCCGGCAAGTCTCCTCCATTCTTTTGATAGCTCAAGATAAATGGCATGAACATACCTGTGGCTGTTATATCTTCATAACGCAGCATGTTTCCAATATCCATTAATGGCGAACCGCTGAATGCGTACTCCCAATCTAAAATGGCGGAAATCCTGATGATGCCACCCTTTTCTTCAACTAAGATATTCAACGGGTTATAATCACTATGTACCAAACAACATTGTTCTCCAAGATCGTCCAGTAGATAAGCATGTTCCTGCGAAAACGTCAAAATCTTCCTGCAGACGTTTTCCCCTAAATGTTTGGTGACATTGCCTTTTCTATAAAACTCTTCCATAAAGAGCATAAAGGATGCCGCATTGATTTGAACATGTTCCCTAATGTTCAACTGATCATCAAAAAAACCGGAATCTGGAAGTTTCATTTTATGAATTTCAGCTAAAGCGGCTCCTGCAGCTCCTGCAGCACTCCAAATTTCATTTGCATTCTCCCTGTATATCATTTGAGAAAGCTGCTCTCCCCGAACCCACTTCATCAGCAAAAAGGGGAATTGAAATAAAGAACAGCTTGAATCAGAATAAAGAACCTGGGCCACAGGCACTTTTCCAGACAGAAGCCTCGCTATTTCACATTCAATCATCATGCTCTTATTTTCTTTATTATAAATCCGCAGAACATATTTCTCATTAAAGCTTGAGGTTACCATGATGTTGGAATTATTTAAACCTCCACTCAACATCTCAATGCCTTCGACCTTCTCCTCTCCGAAAAAGGGCTCGAGCATTTTTCTGACTGCACAGATGTCAGGCAAAATCCACTCACTCGTCCGCTCCCATCCAGCTTTCATCACTATCCCTCCTGACGACTACAGGCTGCCGACACTGTTAATCATATATCTTCATTTTCACTGCCTTGGTTGCAATAAAACATTTTATAAACTTATCTAATGGTCTGCTCCCGCCAAAATCATCTTCATACATTCCTGCAATTACAAACCCTTCGTCAATTTGTCCTTGAATTTGATTTTCCAGCGTATGTCCAAATTCAATCGTGTGACCAGCCTCTAAATAGCGAATAACCTCCTCTTCCGTTAAACCATCCAGTGATGAAGATGGGATGGAGTTTTTCACGACTAAATTGCCTTTCATATCCTCCTCATCATCAAAGATAAAGAGAAACGGATTGGTGAAACCGGATAAGAGGACTCCTTTATCTTTTAAAACCCTCGATGCTTCCTTCCAGACTGGAGAAAGATTCTCCACGAACAGATTTGCCACAGGGTGAACAATCATATCAAAATATTCATCTTCAAAAAATGGCAGGTCCGACATACTGCCTTGAATCGTATTTAATTGTAATCCCTCTCTTTCAGCAACAGCTTTGTCCTGCTCTAACTGTTTTGCAGACAGGTCCACCACAGTTACATCAGCTCCTGCTGCCGCCAATACCGGTGCCTGCTGTCCGCCGCCTGCTGCCAGACAAAGTATTTTCAATCCATCCAAAGTACGCGGAAACCATTCTCTTGGTACCTTTTTGATTGCTGTCAAACTAATGTGCCAGTCACCGGCTCTGCTTCTTTCAATCTCTTCTTTACTTACTGGCTCGGTATATACCGCTCCATCATCAACCTTCTTATCCCAGGCCCGTGCATTTTGCTTTAATGCATCCATCTAATAACACCCTCTCCAGAATATTCAAATATTTATCATTGTACCATTCTTATGAACAGCATAGCAGGGAGAATTATGAGGAATAGTGACCGGATAGGAAGACGCATCTGATACCTGAGTAAGAAAGAAGTTGCTTTTGTATTTTAAATTCGAAAATCACTCTGTATTCATCATTCTTTATTTGATTTCCTTCAAAAATCTGCTTTTCATAGAGTAGGGAAGATTAAAAATTGTATATTGGGGTCGTTACAGGGATGATTGCGGCCAATAGTATGGAAAATGAGAGCTTATCACTTGCAATAGAAAATTTATTACTGGAAAACTTCCTTCTATTATCAAAACGTTTACCATCCTGTTTATTAAATCAATGAAAATCCGCCTTTATTATCACAAAGGCGGATTTATGATCAAAAGGTCTTGTCATCATCAAACTCTTTGGACCTGATGCTTTCTCTGCACAATACAAAAAAGACTATCATATTGATAGTCTTTCTGGAATGACCCGTACGGGATTCGAACCCGTGTTACCGCCGTGAAAGGGCGGTGTCTTAACCGCTTGACCAACGGGCCTTGATGGCGGAGAAGGAGGGATTTGAACCCTCGCGCCAGTTGCCCGACCTACACCCTTAGCAGGGGCGCCTCTTCAGCCACTTGAGTACTTCTCCATATGGCTCCGCAGGCAAGATTCGAACTTGCGACCGATCGGTTAACAGCCGATAGCTCTACCACTGAGCTACTGCGGAATATTCAGATGGTGGGCCTAAGTGGACTCGAACCACCGACCTCACGCTTATCAGGCGTGCGCTCTAACCAGCTGAGCTATAGGCCCATGGAGCGGGTGATGGGAATCGAACCCACGACATCAGCTTGGAAGGCTGAGGTTTTACCATTAAACTACACCCGCAAAAATATATGGGGCGACTGATGGGAATCGAACCCACGAATGCCGGAACCACAATCCGGTGCGTTAACCACTTCGCCACAATCGCCATAAATAATATGATATAAAATAAAAATGGTGGCTCAGGACGGAATCGAACCGCCGACACATGGATTTTCAGTCCATTGCTCTACCAACTGAGCTACTGAGCCACACTATGTAAGTAAAAGTGGCGGTCTGGACGGGACTCGAACCCGCGACCTCCTGCGTGACAGGCAGGCATTCTAACCAACTGAACTACCAGACCAAAGATTTTTGCATCAGCAAAATATCTTTCATTGACTTATGAAAGTCAAATATTCATCCATCCATGATCTGTTAGTAAGGATCATCTAACTAATCAAAATGGTATTGCGGGGACAGGATTTGAACCTGCGACCTTCGGGTTATGAGCCCGACGAGCTACCGAACTGCTCCACCCCGCGACGATAATAAGGGTAAAAAATAAATATGGCGGAGGAAGAGGGATTCGAACCCCCGCGGGCTTTAACACCCCTGTCGGTTTTCAAGACCGATCCCTTCAGCCGGACTTGGGTATTCCTCCGTGTTTAAAATGTGAATGGTGGACCTTGTAGGACTCGAACCTACGACCGGACGGTTATGAGCCGTCTGCTCTAACCAACTGAGCTAAAGGTCCC
>NZ_JABMCR010000074.1 GCF_013179555.1 Bacillus haikouensis | reverse complement strand
AAGTGGATCTTCAACTAGGATGATCAATCTTACGTATAAAGTGAAAAAGGAAAAGGAGGATACATGATGTCAACGATTAATGTGGCAATTCTTGGGTTCGGAACGGTAGGACAGGGAGTCTGTGAAGCAATCGATACCCATCAGGACAGATTGAAGGAAGTACTAGGTAAAGAGGTGAAGGTAAGGGCGATTCTTATTAAAGATCCCGCAAAAGAGAGGAATATTGACCCATCCATCAACGTCACAACGGATTTCCAAGACATCCTGGATATCCCGAACCTGGATGTGATTTTTGAAGCGATCGTGGGGGAGGAGCCGGGCTATACGTATTTAACCGAAGCCATTGAGAAGGGAGTTCATATCGTCACGGCCAATAAAGCGATGTTTGCCAAACATGGCCCGGGGCTATTGGAAAAAGCGAAAAGGAACGGGGTATCGGTCGGATTTGAAGCGACGACAGCCGGAGGAATACCGGTGATCGGCAGTATCAGGCAGCTTCTGAAGGTGAATGAAATCAGACAAATTCAAGGGATTCTGAATGGGACGTCCAACTTCATCTTATCTCAAATGAGAAAAAGAGGTCTTGCCTTTGATACAGCTTTAAAGATTGCTCAGGAGAAGGGCTATGCTGAAGCCGATCCGACAAATGACATCGAAGGCCATGATGCATTCTATAAATTGCTGATTTTAAGTCAAACAGCCTTTGGCAGACAGCCCGATTGGGAAAATATCCAACGGAAGGGGATCGCACACCTGACTGCAGAGTGGCTCCAGGCTGCGGAATCCTTTCGATTACGTTTCAAGCACGCAGGTTCTCTCCGGCGGGATTCAGTCGGCCATATCATAGGTGAAGTAGAGCCCATCCTGGTTCATGACACCCATCCTTTTTACGGTGTGGAGGATGTAGAAAATGCCATATCTCTAAAGGGTAGTCTTGTAGGAAGGATTACCCTGCTTGGTCCAGGAGCTGGAAAACTGCCTACAGGCAGCGCCATGGTAGAGGATTTTCTGTCGTTGATCGAGAGGAAGTACACTGCCTCTGCCGAAAGCATAGCGAGGACCGGGGAGGTTCAGGTTGAGAGCAGCGGCCAATGGGTTCTGAAAATCCGTGAAGATGCTGATGATCAAAACTGGATCCAATCGTTCACCTTAAAGGATCGTATTCAACTTGGCGATTACTTGTACGTATTTGTTGAAGGCAGGAAAGAGACACTGGACTCGCTTCTTCGGACGCATGATCATATTCAAGCTGTGCCTATAATGGATGAAATTCCATTGGAAAATGAAGTGAAGACTGGAGCTGTCGTTTCTTAGAAGGAATCTTTCATAAATACGGGCTGACAGAAAGTAGGGGTATCATTGAGTATGATTGTTCAGAAGTTTGGTGGAACCTCTCTTGGTTCTACAGATCGAATCAAGCGAATGGTCCTTCATGTCATGAAGGAAAGAGAAAAAGGCCATGATGTTGTCGCAGTCGTATCAGCAATGGATAAAACGACGGATACACTTGTAAGATTGGCAGCGGAACTCTCTGCAAAGCCAAGTAAAAGAGAAATGGATATGCTCTTAAGTACCGGTGAGCAGGTGACGATCGCCCTTTTGACAATGGCTCTGCAGCATAAGGGTCTGGAAGCCGTATCCCTGACAGGCAGACAGGCGGGAATCCAAACCGACGGAGTATTTGGGAATGCCAAGATTATTTCGATCGATACCGGACGGATAAAATCGGAGTTATCAAAAGGACGAATCGTCGTGGTAGCTGGTTTTCAAGGGGTCACGGATAAAGGAGAAGTGGCTACATTAGGCAGGGGCGGTTCGGATACAACTGCAGCTGCCCTTGCTGCCGCATTAAAAGCGGATAGGTGTGATATTTATACGGATGTAGACGGGGTGTATACGTCGGATCCGAGAATCGTTCCCCGGGCAGCAAAAATTGACGCCCTCTCCTATGATGAGATGCTGCGTTTAGCTGCCATGGGAGCCGGTGTCCTGCATCCAAGAGCGATTAAACATGCGAAGGAACATCATGTGCCGCTTGTGGTTTGTTCCAGTTTGAATGAAGGGCGGGGGACCGTCATTAGCGAAAGAGCACAGAGAAATGCCCCTATTGTCGGGATAGCCTACCAGAAAGACATTTCTGTTCTGACAATCTGTGACTGCCAGGGTGGAGAGTCACTGATTCTTTATGATCTCGATTCCCACCATATAGAGACAGAAATCATTAAATACAAGGAAAACCTTATCCTCATAGTTAAAGATCAGGACTTTCAAGAAGTAAAGAGAATCGTTGGACAATATAATCAAGCCTACTCTTATACAGAAGAGAGAGAAAATCTATCAAAGGTGTCCGTAATCGGACGCATCCACTCAACCCATGAGGTAAAAGAGAAGGTCACTAACGTTTTTCATGACTACCATATTGCAAAGGAGTCCATATGGGAATCCCCGACAGGATTAAGCGCGCTGGTTGATCGGTATGATGTAGAAAAGGCAGCCAGGGTCCTTCATATGCACTTTGGTTTGGATTATGTGGAATCAAGGAGAGCTGTTTTGTAAACGGATAGGGAGGTGAACCATTCTGTCTCTCATCACATATCAAATGAAAAGGTGTAGAGGGCAGAAACCCAATACACCTTTTTTACCTAGGGACTGATGGAATGAGTCCTGCTAACTCCTCGATGTCTTTGTTATACATTCGTATACTTTCTCTTGAAACGGCCTTTTCAACTGAGTTGGTCATTCCCGCAACTTTCTATCGATCTACCATAGGGGGCTTATCCGGAACAGGATGAGCTTCTTTTTGTTAAAGTTTTTCTTGAGTAAGCTGTTCGATTTTGAAATAATTGGTATTAAGCCAAAGTGCCGGTTATTTGATTAAGGTCATATTTGTGTGGATATAGTGTATTGACCTTTCGCGGTAGGGGATGGGGGAGTTTAAATGAAACCATTGCAAGGGAAGATTGCTGTTGTTACAGGTGCGTCCCGTGGAGCGGGCAGGGGAATTGCTTTCGAATTAGGCGGTGCAGGAGCAACGGTGTATGTGACAGGTCGGAGTGTAAAGGGAGCAACAACCGATAATCGGCCGGAAACCATTGAGGATACCGCTGCTGGTGTCACTTCACGAGGTGGCAAAGGCATAGCAATACGTTGTGATCATACAAACGAGAATGATGTAAGAAAACTGTTTGAACAAATAGAAAGGGACCACGGTCGGATCGATATTCTAGTCAATAGTGTATTTGGCGGGTCCGAAAGTTCCCTTCCAGTGGGAGAAGGACGACTTTTTTGGCAGCGCCCGCAGGAGCACTGGGATGCGATGATGGTTGCTGGCCCGCAAGCTTACTTGCTGACAGCCCGATATGCAGCACCGCTGATGACAAAGCACCGTAAAGGGTTGATTGTAAACATCACCTTTTTTATAAAGGATCGAATCGCAGGTAATTTATATTACGATTTAGCCATGAATGCTATCAATCGAATGACACTCGGAATGGCAAAGGAATTGAAGGAGTTTAACGTTTCAGCGGTTGCTGTTTGCCCAGGTTGGATGCGTACAGAAAGAGTTATAGATTCAGGTTTTGGACCAGAGGATGGAGCAACGGAAACGACTGCATATGCAGGGCGCGCTGTTGTGGCATTGGCATCAGATTCCCTGGTATCTAAGATTTCCGGTGAAGCGGTTATGGTGGCTGAACTAGCAAGGAAATATGGCTTTACGGATGTTGACGGGACTCAACCTTTGCCGTTTGAAGGATAGCCTGCTTTCTGTACTATCGGGGAAATTGCTGAAGAACACTCGTTTAGTCACTCGGCTTGTCTATCTTCAATTACTGGGATGGGTGCTGGAATAGTTTAATCTACAAAAGTGCCAGTATTATTGAAGAATTCGAACATGACATGCTTAAGGAGGCGTTCGTATCAAATATAGTTTCTATGTACTAATGGTGGCTCTTCTTCTAGCTGGTTGTTTTAATAATGGAGATTCTACTATTTATGAGCAGCTTGAGGTAACCGAATCAGATCCCCCTCCAAAACGTACTGTTTTAAATAGAGAAGAGATGACAAACAAAACCTTGCGATACACTGAAATTAAGATTGATGAGGTTGGGGAAAAAGTAGCTAGGCTATCTGTTGCAGATAGTTTTTCAGGGTTAAATGACCACTTTTCTTCTGGCATAGTCGATGTTATAGATTCTGAAGACAATAAGTACCGTGCGGTTTATATAGGTAACGATAATACCGTAGATTATATAGAGAACAATAACTCAAAGAACGAATATGAAAAAGAAGTATTAGAACTATATGATGCAATGCAAGGGGCTAACGAAAAGATGCCTTACATCGAGTTTACCGTAGTTGAGTGATTTTCATTATTCCACATAAGGGATTGATGAAGGTCAGACAGCTAGTCTCATATTCCATAAACGGAGTTTAATGGAAATTTTTCTGTAATTCAAGTACATTAACCTATCATTAAAGGCAAAGTTTTGCTGTAAATTTCAAACGAAATCAATTGGTATTATCAAGATTACGCTTAATACCAATTAAGATTAGGAGATTTAGTAATGAAATTGACTGAAAAAACATATCAGACCTTATCTCATTACCAACCATATCAAATATAAACATAAGTGAAGATGGCAATAACACAGCATTTGTTAAACATACAGCTGACTGGAAAGACAATACATACAAGGACCACATATGGATCTATGAAAAAAATAAGCGGGAATGTTACTCATTACTAGAGGGTACGTCCCCATTATGGTCTCCAGATTCTAGACAAATTGCATACCTTCGTTCCGTTGGTGAAGGAGATGAGAAGAGAAACCAGATCTTTGTTCAGTCATTAGATGGTAATGGCAGGGTTCAAATCACGAATGAGAAAGAAGGAGTAAGTAAATTCAAGTGGGATCCTGCCGGGAGAGGTTTTTATTATATTGCGCTGTCAAAAGAATCCGGGGAAATCATGAAACGCAAGGAGATCTATGGAGATTTCCAGCATGTAGGAAAGGAATATCGGAATCATCGTTTATATTTTATTGAAATAAAAGATTCTGGTATAAATAACATGGCGCTTCCACTAACTGACGGTAAGGACTTTCATATCCATGAATTTGATATTTCAACTGATGGAAAAAGGGTTGTATTGATGGCTGCACCGAGCCCGAATATGGGAGATTTCATGAATGGAGATCTTTACATATTGGATAATGAAGCTTGCGAGCTGCAAAAGCTGAATATCGATAAGTTGTTGGGAGGGAGTATCTGCATTTCTCCTGACGGCAGCAAACTATGTTACTCAGCAAGCATAAGGGAGAAGGAGTACTATAAAACCCATATACAGGACAGTACGCTGGAGATATGCAATATACATACTAGAGAGCGGATTCAACCATTAACAGATTTTGATAGTTCAGTGATTCCATTACGGTGGACAGACAAAGGAATTTTAATGAGATGGCAAAATAAAACGAATTATCATATCGGGTTGTTATCTGAGAATGGCACGGTGGAAATAGTAAGCGAAAAAGAGGACGGCTTTATACTGGATGCCTCCATAACAAGGGATGGAAATCATCTATCCTATACGAAGGCTGCAGCAAATGAGACCTTTGAAGTCTATTTAGATGATAAAAAGATAACGAATGAAAATGCATACTTCAAAGGAAAGCTTAAAAGTAACAGGGAAATCATCTCATGGCAAAGTCATGATGGTCTTGAAATAGAGGGAATTTTATCAACCCCTTCAGCGTTTGACTCAAATATAAAATATCCCTTATTGGTACTCATTCATGGCGGTCCGGCGTGGGCATCCTTCCCGATCCATTCAGGCTGTTTCAATGAAAAATATCCTGTTGAACAGTTTATCGAAAAGGGCTTTATCGTGTTAGAACCAAACTACAGGGGCAGTTCCGGTTACGGGAATGAATTTTTAAAAGCGAACTATCGAAATCTGGGAATCGGTGACTGCCAGGATGTGATATCCGGGGTGGATGCACTCGTTGACAAGGGGATTGCCGATAAGGACCGGGTAGGGGTTATGGGATGGAGCCAGGGGGGATATATTTCTGCTTTCTGCTCCACTTATAGTGACCGGTTCAAGGCGGTATCAGTCGGCGGCGGGATAACCAATTGGCGTCACCATTATGTCAATACAGATATCCCTTACTTCATCAGGATGCATCTGGGAAATGATCCATGGAATGATCCTGAGATTTATAGCAAAACATCACCCATGACCTATATCAAATCAGCCAGTACGTCGACTTTAATCCAGCATGGCGAAAAGGATGCAAGGGTTCCTATTCCAAACGCATATGAGCTGTATCAAGGATTAAGGGATATGGGAGTGGAGACTGAATTAGTCATATTTAAAGGAATGGCCTATAGTTCTGACCAGCCGGGAATGAATGTGGCTGTTATGAAGCAGAATTTGATGTGGTTTTCGCATTATATTCTTGGAGAAAGCTTGGAAGGTTTCAGGGATTTGTGATTAATAAATGGAGATCGGCATGGATACATAAAGATGAAACAGTCTTCATATGGAGGCTGTTTTTACTTACGGTTAAATAGGGTAAAGGGGGGCAGGATTCCCCGTCACTACGCTGCTATTTCAACTCCGTTAAAGGGCAAATCCAGAAAAAATTTGTCTTGAGTACTCTACATTAATTTGAAATAATTGGTAGTGAGGAATCGGAGGTAAATTCAACAAGAGAATAGCAAAGAATTTTCTATCAAAAAAAAGGGGGAAATGTTGATGTCAAAACCAATCTTAAATCAAATCGGAACTACATTCATTCCTGTGAGTGACATTGAAAGAGCACGCGACTGGTATTGTGACATATTCGATTTACCATCAGATGGTGAGGTATTATTTGGTCACCTGTACATAGTGCCTATGAACGGAACAGGTATCGTATTGGACAGCAAACTATTTTCAGAGGAAACGATATATAAAGCTCCTCCTTTTCATTTAAACACAAATAATATCGAGCAGGCTTTTCACTATATGAAAAGCAAAAATGTAGAAATGACAACAAACATTGAAAATAATCATTGGTTTAACTTTAAAGATCCAGACGGGAATCATTTAATGATTTGTCAATGTTAGCTGTTTGAAGCGTGGGGAAAGATCCCGCGCTTTTTTTATTGAGGGGTAACTGATGGGATGAGGTGAATCTATGAAGAACAGCGACACCAAAAGAAATCCAAGCCCGCTTTCCCAACGTATCGAATTAAAAAAGAACCGTCCCCACTTGTCCTAAAGATTATCAGTACTCATTCTTGGAGCTTTTGGTTCAAGAGCTGCTGCTGCCCTGGCATTATCATTGTGTCGATCATTTTTATTCACATTTTCTAATGGACTGTATTTTTCTATATCTTTGGACGTTTTCTTCTGGTCAGCCACCATATCACCTCCTGCCGATAGTATGCTCGATTTTCACTTTATATATAGAGAGAAATTTATTAGAGAGCTGTGTTGAGGCGGATGGGGAAGGAATACGTATTTGGAGAAAATGCATCCGATGCATCCAGTCATTTGAGAATTCTGCTTAAGAAATAAGGAATTAATTATGCGTTATTGGAGATTCTTCTTAATAACAAGAAATGAGGAGTGGACTTATGGAGTTAGATGGCAGTAAATTAAAAGACAGGACCCTTCATGCAATGCATAAGTTAAAAGACAATCTTAAGGAGACCTTCTATTCGATCACTGATATTCCTTCTTCATCGCCACAGGAATTGGCGGAGTTCATCCAGCAGCATCCCGACACACAAGTAATCAAAAAGCATTACCTCGGCAATACCTATACCTTCTCCAGACTGAATTTGATAGACTCTCATCTCTACTTGGAAACCAGGGCTGACCGGATTTTACAACTGGATGGATATTCAAATGGGAAGAAATTCGTTTCCTATAGATCCTATCGGGATATGCAAGATCTACACTCACCAGTGAAATTGAGGTAAACATAGGGAATTTGGAACGGGGTTTAAAACTCAGGGGAAATTTTCTCTGGGTTTTTTGAATTTTAGTTTAGGTGTAACGTTTAATATAGTGACAAGGTCGGAATGAGATCATTTATGGGAGAAGTTAAAACAATTTCATGCAGCTTATTCTTTGTAAAGGAAACTGATTTTTTACTTTTTATGGTAGTATAAACCAAGGATGTATTATCAACAGTCAGGCTGGAGGTATCCATGTGATCCAAACAGGAACTCTACATATTCTTAATGGAACAGAAATGTATAAGCACTTCAAAGAAACACAGTTTCTCGAACCCGAATGGATGATTCCTTTTAACGAGGCCATGTGTTATGGAGAAACATGCGAAGATTTGTTTTCCGATGAGTTTATCGACATACGTGCGGGGGTTCATCAGGTAACACCGGCTCAATATGCTGAAATTACCATGAATCCATTGCAGCCCCTCTTCAAAGAAGATATTGAACGTATTGCCCTATGGTTTGATGAGGATATGTTTTGTCAAATGAATCTCCTGACCATACTCGCCTGGTTAGACCAAACAGAATGTATAGGGTCAATAGATCTCCACCTTGTCGATGATCAGTTCAAGCCTGTACGTTCCCACAGCCTGGAGGCAAAAGGATATTCCCGCCTTTACAAACAAGTAATGATCCATAAAACGTTGCCTGAGGTAGTTGAGCCCACTTCTTTATACAAGGGAATCCACCTTTATTTGAATTATCTTAAGAAGGATAGTGATCTTATGTTGTATATTCAGAAGCATGGGGACCTTCCGGCAAAAAATCTAGTGTCTCTACTTATCGAGAATTTCAGGGAATACGGCTTGGGAGATACACAGTATGTTGAAATGATCAGATCTTATCGCCAAAATCGGGGGAAGGGGTAGTACGGAGGCGTTATCCTCTTTCCACTGTCGCCTTTTAAAAAAATAACCACTAGAGCATGAACCCTCACCCGCCAGCTGCTGAGAAAGAAGGAAATAGTGTGATCAATATGGAACAAGTAACAGAACGCTAATTACTCACGGTTAGGGAGAGGGACATATGTCTGAAGGAATCGGTTCTATTCAGGAAGTGCTTGAGACTTACAAACAGGCTGTTAATAAGAGGGATAGTGAGACATTTCTATCTGTGTATTCAGCTGACGTCCATACTTATGATTGCTGGGGGAGTTGGGAACGCAAGGGAAAAGATGCTTGGAAAGAAAACGTTTTGGGCTGGTTTAACGGTTTAAAAGAAGATGGGGAAGTACTTAAAGTGGATATTCATGAAGTAGTGATTGAAGAAAATATGAATCTCGCATTTGTTCATTGTTCTGTTACGTTTGCCGCTTATAAAGAAGGATCGGAAGAGAAGCTTCGTCAGATGACCAATCGATTTACATTTGGCATGAAAAGAGTAAACGAAGCCTGGCTGATTACGCACGAACATTCCTCTTTACCGATTAATATGCAGGATGGAAAGGGCATGTTTGACTTGAGGTAAGACTTAGTGAAAGTTGTAATGTTATAATTCTTAGCGAAAAAGGGCCACATCCATTTGGGTTTTAGGCTCTTATTTTTATGATATGAAGATCAATATTGCTCAAAATCCTGTTATTTGAAATAATTGGAATGAAGTGAATAGAGTATAAAATACATAGAAACTTTAAGTCGAGAGGATGAAGAGAGTGGCTAAGAAGAAAAATGAAACCCTTGAATGGATTAAATCTTTGGCTGTTGCGTTAGTCATCGTATTTATTGTTCGAACCTTCTTATTTACCCCTATTATGGTTGACGGAGCTTCAATGAATACCACCTTACATGACCATGATCGAATGATCGTCTCAAAGATAGGAGAACCGGAGAGATTTGATATTGTTGTTTTTCACGCAAATGAAAAACAGGATTATATTAAACGCGTGATCGGTTTGCCCGGGGATAAAATCGAGTACAAAGACGACACCTTATATGTGAATGGAAAAGCGTATAAGGAGCCATACCTGAATAAGCAAAAAGAAAATATAAACGGTGACTTAACGAGGTCATTTAAATTAGAGGATACGGCTGTCGGGCAGGCCACTGTACCGGAGGGTCATTTATTCGTTATGGGGGATAACAGAAGGAACAGCACTGACAGCAGGATAATAGGAGCCATTCCTATCGATGAAATCGTAGGGACTACGAATGTTGTTTTTTATCCATTAAAAGATATGAGGATTATTAAAAATGACTAATTTTAGGAAATAGAAGCTTAATACTGCAGGAGGGATATATTGAAGAATAATGAAGCGACATCAAAGAATTCCAAAAGGGCCATCTTTCTATTAAGAAATATAGTTCTTGTTGGATTAGTCATGATAGCTGCACTATTTTTCTTTGATGAAAATGCTGAAAATGACCGTATTGGTTGGGTTTTGTTGGTTCTTTTTTGGACGTTGAAAAGTTTATATGATTTTGTTGAAGAAAGAAGTAACGGTAATAAGAAGTCAGCAATTGTAAACTTCTTTATTGTAACTGTTGGTTTTTGTTTATTTGTTTGGCAAACTATAAGCTTTTTCCCTTTATAGATACAGAAGGAGCTTCACTGATAGCAGGATGATGGGAGCCATTCCAAATGATGAGATCGAAGCGACTATTTATTATTAATGAATTGTCCAAAGTCAGAGGGAAGACATTGACCGAACCCAAAGGATTATTGATGAGTGGTTATTCAAAGATGAAATGAATCGTCGTGGTCAAATTAGAACGATTAAACGCAAGCTGTTAAAAAATAAATAATTTTTCTTTATTCCTTTAAAAGAGGTGAAATCAAGTGGAAATCAGACTTGCTGAATCAAAAGATATAAAACAGTTAATTAAAATGAGATGGGATAATACCCTTGAGTTTGATGAGAATAAAAAAGACGAGTCCTATGAAAAATTTGAAATTGAATGTCAAACATTTTTAGAGAATGCCTTACAAAGCAGGCAATGGTTTATTTGGATTGCGGAGGAGGAGAATAAAATTGTTTCACATATATACATAGAGTTGATACAAAAGGTACCAAGACCTGGTAGAATCACTCATCCATTTGCATATATGACCAATGTGTATACCACTCCGGAATATAGAAATGAAGGCGTTGGCAGCAAACTATTGAGTTCAATAAATAAATGGATCAAAGAGAATAAATTTGAGTTTGTAATTGTTTGGCCGAGTGATGAATCTAAAAATTATTATAAGAAAAATGGTTATGTTGATTGTGTGGATCCAATGGAATACTTGCCTTCTTGAACCGGCGGGAGGCATTTCAAAAGGAAGATGAGATGATCAGGAGTCTAATGATGGCAAGAGGAATGTGAGGAAGGGTCGGATTTTTTATCGATCCTGTTAAAGGTTTTTTCATTTTAGCTTGTTCCAGCGGTTGATTGGAGTGCAAGACGCAGACTCCTGCGGGAAAAGCGAGACAGGTGAGACTTGTCCAGCTCCAGCGGCTTATGCTTGTCGCCTCTGGACGAGCCGCTTCCACATTTCATGCTGCAAGGAGGCTCACCGGCCGCCCGCGGAAAGCGGAGTCTTGGACGGAAATCAAAAGCGGTGTTTAGCACCTCCGCAATAATTATTTCGGATAAGCACAATGTTTAATAGAATCAGTAGGATCCGAGGTTAGCATATATCCTCTTTTTTAAGAAATCTATTTTCTTGATATCTTTATTATTATTGTTGTCTGCTCGATAACTATCCTTGGAGGAAGATTCGTAAACACGTAAATATTGCTTTGGATTTAGTAAATAATACTTGATCTCCTCCAACTTATGGACTTCTAAATCCTCTAATTGTACTCCTGCGAAACTTGGTAATGTATCAATAATCCCAAACTCAACTGATAATCCCTCTTTTGAGAACTCATGTTCATGCAAATCAATCAACCTATAACCCATTGAATTCATCATGGTCACGATATCCGCCCAGTTGTGTATATTTAATTCCGGTGGCACTTCCCAACCCCTTTTATCACCAGGTACATGAATATCTAAGTCTTGTGCATCCCAACTCTTACCTGTAACGACTTCTAAACCAACCGACCCCATTAACAATGGAATAATCTCAATATCATTTAGTTTTTTTGCAATTCTAGTAAATTCATTAAACTTGTGGTTTTCCATATGTCCCTCCATTTTTCTTGGAATTACCGTGTTTTTTCGTTAAACACGCTCTTTAGTTGTATAACGTTATTTAACTTATTTTACCATAAAAGCATCAAAGGACCTTTAATGTGCACAATTAGTCGCGCCATTTTCTATCCCAAAGCTGAACTGCTTAATTTCTAGTAGCTTTAGCTATTCTTTTCTTATAGTAATAAAGCAAACCGTTGACATTGATAATCATTATCAATTAAGATATATTTATACATAGTAAGAGGAGTGGAGCGTAATTGACGATTAGTAACTGGAAGGATGACCTGCAGTCATTTGTAGATGAAGTGATATCCAAGGTATATCAGCTTCCTGGTAAAGAGCGGACAATGCTGTCTGTTTTAAGTGCTATTTCCGATTTGCAATCTACTTTAAATCGGAAAGAATTTCCTTCCAATGGATGCTATTACATATCCCTGGCACAAATCATTGATCATTTAATGCAAAACATAGATAAGAAGGAAGCAGCGCACCAGAGCGAGTGGGTCTGCACATTCTGGGAAATGTATGATGAGCAGATTCATCAACATGTTTCAGTGGAATACTTGATCGTGAGACAGGACCCTGTACAATTCAGCGTCCGTAAATATGTGGTCTATCCGATGGAACAGCAAATTCACACGTTCATACAATCTGTCGTAAAATGGGCCAGGCACACATTTGATAAAGTGCCGGATTATATTGAAACGGTAGATCTGACAACTGGAAACAAGCAGCTGTACCGGCTGGATCAAGCATAACGTATTGGTGAGGTGTTTCGGCGAAATACCATCTTCTAAATATAACTGGTGCATAAACTGAAGGAATCCTGGCTATTTTATAAAAGAGTTGAAGAAACTGGGAAAAAAGTGTTTCAGTTAGTCTAAATAAACCCCGAACTAATTTGAATTCAAGGATTCAAGTAAGTTCGGGGTTTTTATTAATCGTTTTATTCAAATGTTCATTTAGTTTTTAGCTTGTTCCAGCGGAAATCATTAGCGGTATTTAAAGTCAACGCTGTCCCAGCCTCATTCTATTGTGTTCTTCTTGATGGCCTCCTCTTTAAAAATAGGCTTTTGTATCAGTAACAATACCCAGCAAAATGACATAAATTGTTTGGGAGTGTTCCATTTATAGTGAATGTACCTATTTACAGAATTTTTTTCTGGGTAGCACAATTTTCTTGTTCTTTTGATGGGAGCCAATGGGTAATTTATTTGGGAGGTAAAGATAAAGATGAATAATTTTCATAATGAACTTCAACATCTGAATGTAGGTGATTTCCAGGCAACACAGCCTGTATCCTGGGATCAAAATATGTATGATCCACATGACGAACGGCTCTTCCTTGGATTTGGAAGCTGTTTTGGCTTAGGATTCTCCTGCTTCTTTAGCTGTTTTGGCTGCGGTGGATGCTTCCGTTGCGGAGGCTGCGGCAGGTGCGGAGGCTGCGGCCGATGCGGAGGTGGCGGGCGCTGCGGTAGATGCGGGCGCTGCGGCCGTTAAACAGATCTTAGAATATAGTGTTCGTAAGGATCCCTGTATGAATCAGTGCAGGGGTCTTTATTTATATAAGAAATATAGCTGATTTAGAAATGGCCAGCTCCAGCACCTGGTTCCTCGAGACGTTCCGGTCCACCCAATGAAGTCAAAGCGACTTCACCTAAAGCCTTTGCCGGGGCTGAACAAGGCGCTTGCGCTTTTCTTTATACATAAGGGACAAATTGAGATTCATATGATGGTAATGACGCTCACTAAACAATTTGAAAGCAGCGGGGTAAGGAGGAGCGATATGGAAAAATTGGACCCTTCTATGCGCTTGAAAGTAAAGAGGGATACGTTTTACCTCCCTGAACCAAACGGCGGTGTTTATTTCAGGAATAACCAGTGCTCTTTCCGGATGGAAGGAAACGGGATTGACCAATGGGTTGAAAAGCTGCTGCCGATGTTCAATGGGGAGTACTCGCTTGAGTATTTGACGAACGGACTGCCTGGTCCTTATAAAAACAGGATAATGGAAATTGCAGAGGTGATGCATGGGAATGGATTTGTCCGGGATGTAAGCAGGGACCTGCCGCACCAGCTGCCTGAACATGCCGTGAAAAAATTCGCCTCACAAATCGAATTTGTCGATAGTCTGGCAGATTCGGGAGCTTCAAGGTTTGAAACCTACCGCGGGGCCAATGTCCTGGCAGTTGGATCCGGTCCTTTTCTGACTTCATTGGTTTCATCTCTGATCGAATCTGGAATGGCAAAGCTGCAGGTGCTCATGACCGATGAGGTGCCTGCCAATAGAAGCCGGCTGATGGAGCTTGTGGAGCATGCCCGTCAAACAGATCCGGAGGTAGAGCTCATGGAAGTCGGGTTCAGTGAAAACGGATGGCGGGAGACTCTGCAGCCGTTCGATTCGATTTTATATGTGACTCAAAAAGAAAACCTTGAGGAATTGGAGCTCCTTCATGCCATTTGCAGGACAGATAAGAAGCTGTTTGTTCCGGCAATTTGCCACAAGCAGAAAGGAATCGCCGGGCCGATCATCCATCCCGATTCCGAGGCTGGCTGGGATTCTGCATGGAGGCGCATCCACACTCCTGCATTAACAAAAGAAAACCAGTTCCCTGCTGAGTCGGCCATCCCTGGAGCGATGCTTGCGAACATGATTGTCTTTGAATTATTTAAAGAGACAACAGGAGTGAGCAAATCGAATCAGAGAAATCGAATCTTCCTGCTCGATACAGAAACGCTTGTAGGAAGCTGGCATTCATTTCTACCACATCCGCTGGAGACGGGAAAGGCAGCCGCTGAAGCTGTTCAGAGTCTGGAGATGCGGCTGGAAGAGGTGTCAGAAAGAGTTGATAGAGAAAAAATGCTGTATTTCTTCAGTCTGCTGACGTCTGAAGAGACTGGGGTTTTTCATGTATGGGAGGAAAGTAATACGAAACAGCTGCCACTGGCTCAATGCCGTGTCCAGCCGGTCGACGTCCTGTCTGAGGGTCCTGCAGAACTGCTGGATGAGGTGATCTGCAGTGGCTTGACCCATGAAGAAGCTCGACGCGAAGCCGGTTTACAAGGAATAGAGGCATACGCTTTAAGACTGGGCAGTTTGATTGTACCTCAGGGGACAGATGAATTTATGGCCACCTGCACAGGTGCGACATTTGCAGAATGCGTTGGACGCGGTCTTCAGAAGTGTTTGACTGATGGTCTGAGAAAAAGAGAATCTGTTCAAGAAAGTACCATTTCCCGTCTTGAGTTAGATGCTGTTGAGGATGAAAAATGCCGTTTTTATATAAAGGCACTGACTACGATGCAAGGAGAGCCGGAAATCGGATTCGGTGAGGATGTGGCCGGATTTCCTGTCGTCTATGTCCGCGGAGGGAATGGCTGGTATGGAAATACCGGTTTAACTCCCACCATGGCGCTGAGGAACTCTCTGCAGCATGCACTTTTTCAAGCTCAGAATGGTACGGATGCTTTCGATGCAAAACCTGTTGCCGATGTGTTAGAGGAAGGGAGTGCAGAGAGAATAGCCATTCCAGCCAATGAAGACAGGATCCAGCCTGGAAACGTGAAAGAAGCAATCGAAACGTTGAAATGGAATCAAAAGCAGTTAGTGGTTTATGAACTGGATATTGAACCCGTCTTTAAACAGGAGCTGGAAGGCGTGTTCTGTGTGCTGCTGCGAGAGGAGGAAATGCAATGAGTTCTTTCGTAGTGATTGTAGGGGAGGGGAAGCTTTCGGACCTTGTATGTGCGCAAATTTCAGCCCGGTACCCCGTTTTTCGACAGAGCAGCTTTGAAAAAAGATTCCCTCAGAGTACAGATTTGGTACTGGCATTGGATGATACCTGGAATCCGGCTGTTCATCAACAGGCAGAAGAAGTGATGAGGGGGGCTCAGGTTCCATGGCTTAGGGGCTTCGTTTCGTTTGGCGAGGGGATCATCGGGCCGCTGGTTCGTCCAAACACACCAGGATGCTCGCAATGTGCTGATCTGCGGCGTCTCCTTGGAGGAAAGGAACGAAATGAGATGCGGGATCTACAGGGGAAACTCGCTGAAGACGGTGGAGTCATGATCGATCCATGGGCTTCGAATACGGGTTATATGCACATGGCTCACGTCATCGCAGCAGAAGCCGGCAGGTACCTTGAAGGTGAAAAGGCACATTCAGAGGGGCGGATATGTTTAACCGACTTGAAAACATTGAATAGCTCCTGGCACGCCTTCGTTCCCGATTCGTTATGCCGGATTTGCAGCCGGATTCCGGACGATTCTCCGGAATTAGCCCGAATTTCCCTTCAGCCCAGCCCGAAAATCGATAGGGGCAGCTTCCGCTGTACGCCCCTGGATGAGCTGAAGAAAGTTCTTGTAAAAGACTATCTGGATAATCGGACCGGACTTTTTAACTCTAAGATGTATGACCTGGTGACGCCGTTCGCGGATGCGAGTGTGAATATGCCGATGTTCTCCGGGGATGAAGGGACGGCCGGACGGACACAGGTCTACTCAGACAGCGAGC
>NZ_JABMCR010000073.1 GCF_013179555.1 Bacillus haikouensis | reverse complement strand
AAACCCATTTTGCAGGATTAAATTGGTTAAGTTCAGTGGTTTAAATGTAATCCCGTCTGTTAATATCAAAAATAGCCCAGTAATGAATACCAGTGCAATGATCATTCCATATTCGCGTATATTGTTTCGAAATAAATTAATTACTGTTTGCACGATTAGCCCCTCCAGATCCGGTCATGTAACGCATTACATCTTCTTGATTCGCTTCTGCGCGGTCAAGTTCACCTTTAATACGTCCTTCATTCATTACATATATACGGTCTGAGAGTCCAAGCACCTCTGGAAGCTCTGATGATATTACTAATACAGCCAATCCCTCAGCCGCCAATTCATTAATTTGAGAATATATTTCATATTTGGCACCAACATCAATACCTCGTGTCGGTTCATCCAAAATTAATAAGTCAGGCTCAGTAAAAATCCATTTACTCAACACTATTTTTTGCTGATTTCCCCCGCTTAGGTTACCAGCAAGTTGTTCAAGCGATGGCGTTTTAATGTTTAATTTATCACGTAATAGTTTAGCCTCGGCAATTTCTTTGTTTTCATTGATGACAGAGTTTTTAGAAATCCGCTTAAGATTCGATAGCGTGATATTACGCTTAATGTCATCGATTAAATTTAAACCATATGTTTTCCGGTCCTCTGATACGTAAGCAATTCCGTTCTTAATGGCCTCACTTACTGTATTTGCTTGAATTTCTTTTCCATTCTTGTATAAAGAACCAGTTATTTTCTTCCCATAAGTTTTACCAAAAATACTCATCGCCAGCTCGGTTCTGCCTGCACCCATGAGTCCGGCTATCCCGACAATTTCCCCGCGGCGAACATGAAAATTCACATTATCAATGACTTTGCGTTCACGCTGTTGAGGGTGATATACATTCCAGTTTTTCACCTCAAAAACAGTTTCCCCAATAAAAGGGACACGTTCAGGGTAGCGGCTTGTCAATTCTCGTCCGACCATCCCTTTGATGATTCGATCCTCTAATGCTTTTTCTTCTTTTGCCGGAAATGTTTCAATCGTTTGACCATCTCGTAAAATGGTAATTGAATCAGAAATAGCAGATACTTCATTTAATTTATGAGATATAAGAATAGAAGTTATTCCTTGGTTTTTAAGTTCAAGTAGTAAATTTAATAGATTTTCGCTATCTGTTTCATTCAATGCCGCTGTTGGTTCATCCAAAATCAGTAGTTTTACATTTTTCGATAGTGCTTTCGCAATTTCAACCAGCTGCTGCTTACCAACACCTATATCCATTACAGCAATTTCAGGTGACTCTTTTAAACCGACTCGTTCTAATAATTTTTTTGCTTCCCTAAAGGTATCTTGCCACTTTATAATGTTGCGGGATTGTCTTTCATTTCCTAAAAATATGTTCTCAGCTATTGATAGAAATGGACTTAAAGCAAGTTCTTGGTGAATAATAACAATACCAACATCTTCACTTTGCTTAATATCTTTAAAATGGCACTCCTTACCTTCAAGATAAATACCGCCATCATATGAACCGCTGGGATAGACACCGCTTAATACTTTCATCAAAGTGGATTTCCCGGCACCATTCTCACCAACGAGAGAATGAATTTCGCCTTTTTCAACTTTTAAGTTCACATTATCTAACGCTTTAACACCTGGGAACATTTTCGTTATGTTACGCATCTCTAGAATATAATCTGACATAGCCCTAACCACCCTCTTATAAATAACGTAATAATGGTTTCAGTGGTGACAAAGTCACCACTGAATTCCGATTGGCTATTTTAATTCGTCTTCAGTATAATATCCGCTATCTATTAATATTTCTTTATAATTGTTGATATCTACAGATACGGGTTCTACCAGATAAGATGGAACAACTTTCTCGCCATTGTCATATGTTTCTGTATCATTAACCTCCGCGTCTTCATCCTTTTGAATTGATTGAACCATGTTAACTACTACATCCGCTAAATTACGAGTATCCTTAAATACTGTTTGTGTCTGTTCGCCTGCAATCATTGATTTAACAGAAGCTGATTCTGCATCTTGACCTGTAATAACTGGAAGCGGCAGATCTCCGGAGCCATACCCAACTCCTTTTAATGCTTGAATAACTCCACGGCTGATTCCGTCATAAGGTGACAATACTGCATCTACTGTTTCGCCATTTGAATACGATTTACTTAGAATATTTTCCATACGTGATTTTGCTAAGTTTCCATCCCAACGCATTGTGGCACCTTGCTCAAAACTTGTTTGTCCGCTTTGTACAATTAATTTACCGCTTTCTATATATGGCTGTAATACAGACATTGCACCATCCCAGAAGAAATTAGCGTTATTATCATCAGGAGATCCAGCAAATACTTCAATATTGAACGGTCCCGCTTCTTCTGAAAGATTTAATGCCTCTTCAATATAAGTTGCTTGTAACACGCCTACTTGGAAGTTATCAAATGTTGCATAATAAGAAACGTTTGGTGTTCCCATAATTAGACGGTCATAAGCAATGACTTGAATATCCTGGTCGGCAGCTTTGTCTAAAACATTTGTTAATGCTGTACCATCAATTGATGCCACAACTAGAACTTCTGCCCCTTTTACAATCATGTTCTCGATTTGTTCGATTTGCTTATCAACATCATCCTCTGCATATTGCAAATCTGTTTTGTATCCAAGTTCTTTTAATTTCTCCACCATGTTATTTCCATCATCTACCCATCTTTGTGATGATTTGGTTGGCATTGCCACACCGATTAAGCCTTTTTCTTCAGAACCTCCTGATGTTTTATCTCCTCCACAAGCAGCTAAAAGCAACATAAAACTAATTAGCAGTGCAAATAAACCTGATTTCTTCCCCATCCTTTGTAACCCCTTTCATTTTTGTTATTCTCTTTCCTATTACTTGAATTTAGAATACCAACATTTCCAATGTAAGGCTTTACATAAATTTAAACTGTTTTTATAAAAATTTAATCTAAATGTAAAAATAATTCTGAATTTGACAACAAAATGCATCTGAATGGTTAAAAAATAACCAAAAGAAAAACTCTCCATAAATATGGAGAGTTTTACGTTTTTGGTTACTTTTTAAATCGCTTCGGAGACACACCAACCAGTTTCTTAAACGTTGTGCTAAAGTAATGTTGTGATTCATAACCAACTTGGTCTGCTATCTCCCGAATGGACATATCAGTAGTTTTTAATAAGTCTACCGCTTTGTTAATACGCATCTTTGTTAAGAGACCAATATAAGAAATACCCAATTCCTGTTTCATCATACGGCTTAAGTAGACGGTTGTTACGTGCAATTCCACAGCCATTCTCTCTAATGTAAGGGATGAGTCCTGGTAATGCTTTTGAACATAGATCTGAGCCTGTTTAACAATTGGCGAAATTCTTGTTTTTTTATCTACTGCATCTTTACATCGGGCATACACTTTATATAAGCAGGATAAATCTTCGTCTACATCTTCCAGATGCCAAAAGACGTTAATATTCAAGTCCTTCTTAATCAATGCTTCAACCTCTGCCATTTGTTCACTAGTCACACGTTCCCACAAGCAAGCATTAAGTAAATTCGATCTATCCCGAAAAACTGCAGCCTGTATTTTCTCTAAAGACTTCGTTACTCGATTTTCAAATTCGGACAAGTAATTCTGCCGATCATTTTCCTGCAAATACGTTTTATTGTTATGATAATCAGGCAATCTAATAACAAGATACTGAACAGGTATATTTACTGATAAATCTAAAAATTGTAATTGCTCCTTAATTTCATTACTTGTTAATTGACCCGCTATCCAATCTTGAAAAAAACGCTCCTTCAGTTGTAAGTGATTCTTCTTAATTTGGTTTTCCGCTTGTTTCAAAAAGGATTTCTGTTGTACTTCATCCTCCAATAGCTGCTTGAGCTCTAACAGTAGTTTTTTCAGCTTTCCTTGATTGACAGGTTTTAATAAATAGTCTTCTACTTGCAATCGTATTGCTTCTTGCGCATAGCGAAATTCATCATAACCCGAGATAACAACCATCTTACAATGGGGCAGTTTGTCCCTTAAGTGCTCCATTGCAGCGAGACCATTCATTATGGGCATATTTAAATCGATCAATATTATATCAATCTGATGCTTTATTGCTAATTCAACTGCTTCCTCTCCATCTTCCGCTTCCCCAATAACTTCCATACCAAACTCTTCCCAGTCGATGGAAGAACGTATACCTTCACGAATAATATATTCATCATCTGCAATTAATACTTTCCAACTATTCAATATGTTACATCCCCTTTTACCAACCCGGTATCATCTACCAGAATCGGTAACACGATTTCGACTGTTGTACCAACGTTTTCTTTACTATGAATATGCATCCCATAGTCTTCTCCAAACGCTAACTGGATCCGTGCTTGCACATTCAGAGTGCCATAACCTTTTTTATCCCTGGTTTCCCCTTTGTTCTCTGTTCTGGCTATCGCTTCACTTAATGCTTGCCGCATCTCTTGAAGCTGCAATTCAGTCATACCAGCTCCGTCATCTTCAATGATAATCGAGAGCTTATTTTCTTTTTTTTGTGCTGTTACACTAATATGGCCAGGGCCTCGTCTTTCTTTAATCCCATGATAAATAGCATTTTCTATAATCGGCTGCAGAATAAACTTTATAACATATAAACCAGCAATACTTTCTCCCGTATTAATTTGATAGTTCAATTTATCACGATACCTGGTCTTTTGTATTTGCAAATAACTTTTTATGTGGTCAAGTTCTTCATCTAATGAAATGATATCTCTGCCTTTACTGAGCCCGATACGGAATAATTTCGCCAGAGACTCTACAACTTCCGCTATGTCGTTTGCCTTTTGCTTTCTTGCCATCCACTGGATGGTATCAAGCGTATTATATAGAAAATGCGGATTAATATTTGCTTGCAAACTTCTAAACTCTGCTTCTCTTTTCTCCTTTTCCTGGAGTTTGGTTAAAGAAATCAAGTGATTAATTTGACTTAGCATTTTATTAAAGCTTCTTCCCAGCATACCAATTTCATCATTTCGCTTTTCCCTGTAGCGAACATCAAATTCTCCAGACTTTGCCTTTCGCATAAATTTCATTAACTGAGCTATAGGATTTGATATTGAATTGGACAGAAAATAAGATATCTGAATTCCAAAAATCATTAGCAGAAAAATAAAACTTACTAAATAAAACCGTATCTCCCGCAGTTCAAAAACGGTTTCTTCCGCAGGAAAAACACCTATCGTCGTCCAATTAGTAAACGCGGATTTTTGGTGAATAAATTGAAGGCGTTGTGCATCCACTTCTTTTGAGAAAGTTCCTGTATTTTGTCCTGCTATCCATTCCTTTGGAATATTTTCAATTAACGGGTCATTTGGCTGATAAATGTTTCGTCCTTGATCATCGACCACCATAAGATAACCGGTTTTCCCCAAGCGAACGTCTACCATCGTTTCCTTGATAACCCGAAGTTTCAAATCAATCAGGATTACACCCAGAACTTCATCAGCGTATGGATCTACTACTGCCCGGACAACTGAGACCACTTCGTCATTTTGGTAATTAACTAATGAAGAGATACCTCGACTTTTTGGCTGGCCAATAATTGTAAAGATGCCATTATTATTTACCGCATCTTTATACCAACTCTCTTCGGTTAGATCTTTTGTTGACGGTGTAAAAAATTCATTACTGATATAGTCACCATTACTATTAACGATTAATATTCCCGCTACTTCGGGGGAAAGGGTAGTAAAATTACGCAGGAATCTCTGGATGTCATATTCATTCGGCGGACTCTGCTCTATCTTATTGTCTGCATCTAAAAAGTGCTGCACTTTTTCATTAAAGCCGATAGAGTAGGTAATACTTTGCATATTATTAATGTAAAATTCAAGAGACTTGTTCACTTTGCTGATAAGCTGCTGAGTATTGTCTTTTACCTGCTCCTCCAACACACGTTCAACTGTCCAATTAATCAAAAGACCCAGACAAATAATTGGGATAATACTGATAATTAAAAAATGAGAGATTAACTTATATCGAATGGGTAAATTATTTATCTGTATCCAGTGTTTCAATTAATTCCATCCATTCTCTATTGTGGATAATAAGCATCCACATTTTTTTTCGTAACGATCGTAACACCGGTATCAACAACTCGTGGCAGTGGTGCCTTTTTATTTGGGTCTTCTAACATTTCATTGTTTAAATGAAACAAAAATTGCAGCCCCCAATATCCCATCTGCCATGTTCCCTGTGCCAATGTTGCTGAGATCGTTCCATCTTTGATCATATCAAGCGTTCCTTTATCAGTATCAAAGCTAATAATTTTTATGGAATCCTGGGATTTATTATCTAAGGTTGCTCTCCCTACTCCAACCCCGCCAACTGCTTCTGTAACGAAAAATCCAGTAAGATCCGGGTATTCCGCCATCATTTCCTGTGCAGCTTCCTTAGATTGCATCTGATCTCCTCTTCCATCCTTAGTGGAGACTACTTCCATGTCAGGATACTCCTTGAAAATTGTATCCCGAAATCCTTGTGCACGATCGATTTGGTTTAATTGATGCGGTTGTGTAATGATGCCGACTTGCCCTCTTTTATTTAGTAATTCCGCCATCTTATGTGCAGCTTCGACACCTGCATTATAACTATTTGTACCTAAAAAAGAGTATGCTTTACTTTCTGGTGCATCTGCATCAAACATGACGACTGGAATATCAGCATCAACAGCTTTATTGATAACAGGATTCAAAGCTTCTGGATCCATCGTTGAGATCGCAATTCCTGCAGGATTTTTTGCAATAACCTGTTCCAATACTGTAATTTCCTCTCCCACATCGTATTGCGTAGCACCGCGATACTCTACAGATACATTCAAGGCTTTAGCTGCGTCTTCAAAGCCTTTTAATGCTCCTTTCCAATAGTCAATTCCAACCTGGAAGGTAACCATTACATAGGTTTCATCGATACTGCCTTTCATTTCATTTTCAGACCATTCACGTTTGGAAGAAACTTCTGTTTGATAATGATATACATAAACTACAAAAAGACCGGTTAACAATAAATAGATGAAAAGCAGTTTTTTCAATCTTGAAACCCCTTTCATAATACAGTACTATCTTATAGGCGCACTCCACATGGCGTGGGGGTGAGCGCAGATAGTATAATGAAGCGGTGTTTACCTGATTTTTTCCAGTAATAATCATAATAGCAAATAGACAAAAGCAGGATTACATCATGCCGCCCCTTAAGCTGAGATTATGAAATTTCTATAACCATGTGTGCGGAAATGCGGTATATCAAGGACTCTGTAAACTTCGTGTAAAATTGTTAATGCTATTTTACCGTTTTGATAGAATCATGTCAGCAACTTTTTAGTGCTAACGTACTACGATCATCATTTGCTAGATACAAGAAATTGTGAGTAACACTAATTATCACTAAGTATATAATACAACCCTACTCTTTCACATTAGAATTTTGAATAGTATGATAACAATTCTAGAAAACAACCTGTGGATATCGATTTTTTTCCTGTTGTCCCAAAAACAAATTATACTGAGTTCCTAAAGGGTAATAATCAATCTAACGGTAAGTGCATTTAAACTTTTTCGGATCCCTTTCATACTTCACTTCTTCCATCGGATCGAAGTAAAAAGGACGGCACATCGGTTATTCGTTACCGATGTGCCGTCCCTTCGTTTGAAATAGGAACTGATTTCCCCTTAACGGAAGCCAGCTTCTTCTTTTATCATTCTCTGAGATCCTGCTTCCACATGTCTATGTGGCACCACCAGAGATACCCTGTGAGTTTATTCATCACTCCCAGGTAGCTCTACTGTAAAAGGTTTTAAATCTTCCGCTGGAACAAGGTTTGAAAAGTCGAATTGCAAAATTATATTTTCCAGCTTAAAGTCCTTTATTCTTTCTTCTCCGTTTAGATCGAATGTAGATTGGAAGTGTGCTTTCTTTTTATCGATCGTTTTTACTTTATTCATGCGGATGCTATGATTTTCAGGGGGTACAGGGTTTTCAGGATCGATGCTGTCAATATGCTCTTTATCCACCAGCAGAAATTCATATTGCAAGTTATTTTCAAACAATTCAAGCTGATGCTTGCTTAAGCCCTCGGAAATACCCGTAAATTGATAATCGACTACAAGCTTATTATCCTTTTGAACGATGTCGTTTACCTGCAGACCCAATTTAAGCCGCTCGCTTTTTAATGTGAACGATTTTTTGTCCAGTAGTTGTTCGACTTTTGGATCGGCGACATTTATCTGAGGATAAAAGGTAAGTGATTTGACAGGCAGCTTTAACTTTGTCATTTCTATTCTTGTGGAAGTATGATATCCATCTTTTTGTTCAGATTCCTCAAGGGATGTTCCATTCCCAAATCTATAAACGTTTCCTTTTTCATCAATGGCTTTTGTTAGACGAATTTCATCACTCTTATATTTCTGCACAGTCTCATAGATAAGCGAAGAGGATGCCTTAGCAGAAAGAATTTCTTTTGTAAGAATGGTGACTTCATCTTCCAGGTATCCCTGCTTATGATCAATAGCAAGGGTACTGCTTTCTTTTTGTTGAATTGGAATATCAAAATTCCACTCCCCTTTTATCCCGTTGATAGTATGAATGGTTATAGGAAGAGTAGAGCTCTCCTTAAACGATTTATAAGGATAGTTCATTTTCCATTGAAAGTTATATCCATTTTCAACTTTTTTAATGTCTGTTGACATGCCGTTTAGCCATGGATCGTTATCCCCTTCATAGTCTTCAAAGTTTACATCAAAACTTACTTCTCCAGTTTCATTATTGCCTTTTTCTACACCTTCATCTACAAATCCTGTAATTGAGACGACATTGCCATCAAAGTAGGCACTGGACAGTTTTACTGTTACCTGATTTTTCGTCATCGATTGGTTAAGTTCAGTGACTGCATTCTGATTGGCTAATTCCACACCCATGGAGTCATTAAACTCTTGAAAAATCCCGCCTATTAAAGGGGTATTAGCCAATACTTTATTAATTGGGGCACTAACAAATCCTGAGACAACAGTGATTCCAAGTAGAGCAGCTGCAGCTGCCACACCAGCAAAAACCTTCTTTTTCTTTCCCCGCCCCCTTTTCAAATCCTTGTGTACACCTTTGGATATGGCACTAAACACTTGTTCTTTAGGCACAGGTATTTGTTCGATTGCTCTATTGAATTTCTTGTTATCCATGGCATTTGTCCTCCTCATTTTCATAGTACTTTTTCAATTCTGTTTTCCCTCTGCTTAAATACGTTTTTACAGTGTTCTCCGGAATTTCCATAACACTGCTTATCGTTTTTATCGAGTAATCGTAATAGTAAAATAGGATGATGACAGTACGGTAATGTTCTCTTAATTGCTGAATGGCAGTCAGGAGCTGTATGGATTCGTCAATGTTTGGATTTGATTGAGCAGGCAGGTTTGACAATATTTCATCACTCATCGGAACAACATTGCTTTTTCTCTTAAGTACTTGGCCCGAACATCGAATGACAATCCTTGTAAGCCAGGTCATAAAATACTCTGGATGTTTCAACGAATGGATAGATGTAAAGGCCTGGTATGCTGCCTCCTGGACAACATCCAACGCATCATCTTCATTATGTACATAGAGATATGCAGTCCGATAGATTCTCTCATAATGCTCTTGAACTAACTTTTCAAAGGCATTCTTATTCCCTTTGATTGCTTTTTTAACCAGCCGATGGCTTTCTGTTTTCATCTATTTCCCCCCCTTTACTAATTAGTGGGATCTACCATGAAGAAAAGTTTCAAAAAGTTAAAGAATTTTCGTTAAACTCTTGCAATAAAGGTTTATACATCCAAAAAAATAAACAGAAACCGTGATTGGTTTCTGTTTATTTTAAAACTAGTTTCGCCACACACTCCACATGTGCCGTCTGCGGGAACATATCCACCGGCTGCAAATACTCCACCTTATACTGCTTCTTCAGATACTCAATATCCTTCGCAAGTGTAGACGGGTTGCAGCTCACATACACAAATTTCTTCGGTTTCACTTCTTTGATGGTATCAAGGAATTTCTGATCACAGCCGGTACGCGGCGGATCAACTACGACGACATCCGGTCTCCAGCCTTCCTTTTTCCACTTTGGCATGAGTTCTTCTGCACTGCCGACGAAGTATTGGGCATGATCGACTCCGAATCGTTCCGCGTTCTTCTTGGCGTCATCAATGCCTTCTTTGATGACGTCCATACCGCGGATTTCTTTTGCACCTTCAGCGAGCCAAAGGCCAATGGTTCCCACTCCGCAATAAGCATCGACCACTTTTTCCTCTCCGGTCAGTCCTGCTGCTTTTTTTGCTTCATTATAAAGCTTCGTGGTCTGGATCGGATTTAATTGGAAGAAGGCACGGGCCGACAATTCATATGTGAATTCATCCAGACGTTCTTCAATGCTTTCTTTCCCGGAAAGATGAACGGTTTCATCCCCAAAGATGATGCCTGTTTTTTTCGGATTGATGTTCTGTGCGATTGAAACGACTTCGGGAAGGCGTTTCTCGATTTCAGAAATCAACAATTCCTTGCGGGGAATTTTTTTCTCCGTTGTCACTAGTACGACTTGAACTTGTCCTGTTTCGAAGCCGACGCGTGTGACAATTGTTCGGATGATTGGCTTTTTCTTCTTATCATCAAAGACAGGGATGTTAAAGTCGTTGATGATTCGTCTGATTTCGGTTGTGACTTTGTTTGTTTCTGAGTGCTGGACGATGCATTCATCAATGTCAATCAGCTTGTTGGAGTTCAGGCTGTACAGGCCGGCAATGGCTCTCCCTTTCCGTGACTCTACTTGGAATTGGCTTTTGTTTCGGTAATGCCATGGGTTTTCCATGCCGATTGCCGGGCGTACGTCCAGCTCTTCTAGATTTAGAGATGTGTGTCGTTCTAGTGATTGCAGAACAATGTCCCGTTTTGCTTCGAGTTGCCCATCATAATTTAGATGCTGAAGCTGGCAGCCTCCGCATTCTTCATAAACCAAGCATGGGGCTTTCACTCGCTGCGGGGACTTTTTGCGAATCTTTTTAATACGGGCCTCTGTAAATTTCGGATGAACCTTTGTAACTTCAACTACCACTTCTTCATCAGGCAAAGCATTGGGTACGAAAACGATTTTCCGTTTAAAGAAACCGATGCCTTCCCCGTTGATGCCGATTTTCTTTATCGTAAGCGGAAACTGCTGTTTCAGCTCTATTTTCACTTCATTGTTATTGCCTTGCCGTTTTTTCGTGTATTGCTTTTTCATTGATTCACGTCCGTTCTATTCGATACTTCTCCATAAATACAGAGATGCATAGCTTAAATAAGGATGCCACGGTGAGCTGAATTGTTCAAGCTCTTGCTGCGTAGGCTTACGGTCCATCTGGAATAAACGTTTGATGGCGTTCTGGATTCCGATATCAGCCATCGGAAACAGATTCGGCCGGCCTAGGCCGAACAGCAGGTAGCTTTGGGCAGTCCAGGGTCCGATGCCGCGGATTTTGGTAAGCTCCTTGATAATGAATTCATCCGTTTCACTGGCCAACTTTTCAAGATTCAATTCTCCGGTCGCAACCTTCTGTCCTAGACCGATGACATATTCTGCTTTACGTTGGGAAAATTGCAGATCCCTCAATTCTTCCACGGGGATGCCGGCTGTTTTTTCAGGCGACGGATAGAACCAGACGCCTTCTTTTTGCCAGCCATATGCAGTGACAAACCGGTGGGTCAGCGTAAATGCGAACTTCAGATTGAGCTGCTGGTGGATGATGCTTTTGACGATGCTCGCAAATGGGTCGAATTCCAACATGATCGGAGTGCCCAGATGCTCTTCGAAAATCGGTTTCAGTTCCGTTTGCAGGAAATGCTCGTGTACCTCGTGAAGACCGAAATCCCACTGAAAGATTTGCGCGATGCGGTTGTGCTTCTCTTCAAGATGTTGATCATTTTCAAATGTGATCGTAAATTCAGGATCTTCTGTCGTACCGATCGCCTGCACCTTGATGACCTCACCATCTCCGTGGGGAAGATAATATGGAACCTTTACACTGCGGTCTGCCTGATCCACTGCATTTAACGGATCAAGCGACAGCCTGTCCAGCACCCGGTCGAAATTATACGGGCCATCAATACTAACTTTCCTTGTTACCATCGTCCTCATCCCTCCGCGTCAAAACTCGTATGTGTATTATAGCATATGGAAGGTGTAACTCTTCAACGTTGTGATACGACTACTATGGTAGAATCAGGAAAAGGGGCTGGTGAAATTGAAGAAGTGGATGGCGGCCAGGTTGCTGTTTGTGTTGCTGGCTGGTGGTTGTATTAAGCCTGGAGATGAGGTTGTAGTGAAATCGGGGAAAGACTACAAACCTGCATCCACAGATGTCCTGAACAGGCATGGGAAAATAGAGAACCTCGAACAATTTGAGATGTTTGTTGAAAATGTCCAAAACGGGAAGAAAGACAATGTCCGCATTGTGAGTTATACAGTGGAAGGCGACCCGATATTGCAGGACCTTGAATTCGATGGAGAGACCATCCAATCGGTAGAAGATTCGCGGATGGATGCTTATGGAAATGGCGAAGTGACAAAAATGAGCTGCGAAGAAATCGAATACGCAACTGAACAGGATTTAGCCGCCAATGTCTATAACCTAAAACAATGTAATAAAAAACAATACAACGAAACTGTCCTCTGGTACGACTGATAACAAATTTACAGTTTCGTTTACCAAATTAACGCACAGAGGGACGGGCCTTTACCACTAAAGACCCGTCCCTCCTATTTCATTGCCGGGTGTTCATCCAGGCTTTTGAATGTGTAACCGCGTTTTTTCAAATCCTGTATTGCTTTTTCCAGTGCATCTGCGTTGTCTTTTGATACAGAATGCAACAGGATGATGGCTCCAGGATGGATCTGCGCCATAATGTTGTCATAGGAGTATTGCCAGCCGCGCTGTTCGTTTGTTTTCCAGTCAACAAATGCGAGCGACCAGAAGACGTGGCGGTAGCCTTCCCGCTCGGCGATCTGAAGGGTGCGTTCACTGAACACACCGCGAGGAGGGCGAAGGTATTTCATTTCTTTCTGTCCCGTGAGTTCGGCTGTTTTGACTTTGACTTTTTCGAGCTCTTCCTTGACCCGCTGATCGGTGGTCGCAGTGAAATCGGGATGATGCCAGGAGTGGTTCCCGATGATATGGCCTTCTTTGACCATGCGTTTCACGAGGTCTTCTGCGCTTAACAGATAATGTCCTGTCACGAAAAATGTCGCCGGGACTTTTTCTTTTTTCAGTACATCAAGAACTTTCTCAGTGAAGCCATTTTCATAGCCGTTATCAAATGTGAGGTAGATATCTTTCTTTTCAGGTGAACCCTTGTAGAAAGCCCCGTATTTTTTAAGCATTGCGTCATAAGCTGTTCCCGCTTCTGCCGGTACTTCATTACGGCTTTTCTTGAAACCCCAGCCAATCGGATTATTGGAAACCGCCTTTGCATTTGCCGGCAGGACCAGTACGAACAGGGACGCAATCAATATGATTTTCAGTAATCTAGTCATAGTAACCTTCCTTCTCAATCGTTTTCTTTAGTTTCTGAGAAGTTGAAGGTTTCATGCTTACTAAAAGTATCCAAATTGTCTCTTCTATTGAAAAGCCTGATACTCCTCGCTGGCGAGTTCTTTCAATTTAGATTTATTTTTCTCAATGAACTTCGTGACGGAATCTTCGTCATTAACGTCGGGGAAATCCTTGAATTCCTCCTTCAATTCCTTTTCCACCTGTTGTCTCGTCACATCCAGGGTGGAATCGTCAATGTCGAAGGAGAAGCCTTTTGCATTCGGTACTAAAAGAGCAAGATAAATGGCATTGAAATAAAAATTCTGCTTATCGACATTTTTCCCGTTGAACCAGTACTTGTTGAACTGCTCTTCTGAGACCCCTGATCCTTCTTCAAGACTGTATGTAACCTGAATTCTTTCATCGGTCAAATCGATGCCCTCTACGGTTTCACCGCCGGGTAGATTTTGCACGATGCTGTATACTTTACTGTTATCCCCCACATAAGTACCGGTCATTTCCTTTAATTTCTCCATATTTACGCTTTCGATTTTCGTAATTTCAACCTTATCCGCCGGCTCGCTGCAGGCCGCAAGCACCACTGCCGCTGCAAGCATCATGATGAAGAATACTGTAATCCGTTTCATAAGATCCCTCCATTTCCCCGTAGTATACTAAAGATGGCGATTGTTGGAAAGTTTACTTCTACATCCTAAATATAATGATCCAGAGCCATCAAAAACAGCCAAAATAAAAGTATCACAACAACAGAGGAAGCAGTAATGATATACTCCCTGCTTCCCGCTCAAACTTCCATTCCATAACCGCCCTAAAGCCGAACTGCAGGGAAAAAACAAGGGGTATCATCACCGCTGCCCCCCTTTTTTTAAAATTCTACATTAAAAATCAAAAGAATGGACCCGATTACGATTACAGCTTCAATGCATCCTTGCACAGGATGCATTGGCTTATACAGTATTCCCTGTTTTTTCGGGATGTTCAGCATTTTTCGCAGCCAGTAATCAAGAAAAAAGCCCACTCCCACTACCACGACCAAAACAGCCAGCAATATGATTAAAAAAACATCCACAAACAAAATCTTTCCTTATCTCTTCTGACGGTTTACTGGCCACCCGTACTACCGCCTGAATCCCGATGGCTCCCCATCGAATAATTCTGATCCTCCCCCGGCTTCGCTCCGGGATCGATCCCCGGAACATGGGTATCGTTATTCCTTTTCTTCCTCCGGACATCGATCAGAAACGCAAACAGCAGAATTCCTCCAATCATGATCCAAAACCACCACATGTTCACCGCCTCCTTTTTTATAGCCTATGAAAATCCGGCGACACTTAAAACTCTACATAAAACGGATGAGCCTCTTCATCTAGACAGCACCTGATCCGTTGTCACCATTCCCTGCGCTTTTTCAATCGGAAAGAAGCCGACTTCAAGGCTTTCATCAGAAGTAGTCAACGTCCCTCCTGCCGGCTTCGCTAAAAATTTCGTTTTGCAGATTGACTGTTTCACATTTTGAAAAATACCGCAGAATTTAGTGACCTCAGCCTCGCCCCCGGAATCCTCCCTGGTCTCCCTGATGGCCGCTTCCTTCAGCGACTCACATCCTCAACCTGTCCGCCAGACATCTCCCATCCACTTCTCGATACCTTTATCAAAATCAGTTCGACATGCTCATTCAGAACAATGGCTGCAGCAATACGGTATGTTTTGGCGGTGTACAGGCTTGTTGCATGTTTTGACTTGCACTTTATTTTTATTTCCCATTTCATCTCAATTCAATATCCTAATTTTACCACATTCAAACGAGCCCTCGTCCTGCATTTCTGATAAACATCCCGTGTATTTCACTCATAAATATTTTAAAAAATAAAATGAATTCAATTATTGACCAAATAAAATATCTGTTATATTATATGTATAACAGATATTACAAGTGAAATGAGTGTGATTGAAATTGTTGATAAACCTTGATTTAGAATCCGAAGAACCGATTTACACACAATTAAAGCATCAGATCATTGCAGGCATTGCGAAGGGATCGCTTAAGCCAGGTGATGGGTTACCTTCCGTAAGATCATTAGCAGCAGATATCAGCATCAATCTTCATACGGTGAACAAGGCCTATCAGCAGCTAAAGCAAGAAGGCTTCATATTAATCCATCGCCAAAAAGGGGTTGTTGTTAATCCTGATGGGGTTCAGCAGGCGGATGAGGAGTATCGGAGCAAATTAAATAAAACATTACATCCGGTAATTGCTGAATCGGTATGCCGCGGAATGAATGAAGATGAGTTTTTACGATTGTGCAGCAGATTATTTAAAGAATTCTCATAAAGGGGAGAGGTAAAATGAATACGTTTTATATTTTACTGTTAGTGATTATGGTTCCAGTGTATCTTTCGATGATGTTCATCCCATATTGGACGAGGAGAACAGAAAGCTTTGGGGTTTCCATTCCTGAAGATATTTATAAAACTGAAGAGTTAAGGGGAATGCGAAAGCAATATGTTCTGTTAACAGCAACTCTAAGTATTATAGTAACAATCATTTTTCTATTATCTGGTTCATCATTTGATGTTGATGAGCAAAAAGGCAGTATCTTATTTAGTGGAGTGGTTCTGGGTTATATTGCTCTGAGCTTTCTGATTTATCTAGTTTTTCATCGTAAAATGAAAATCCTCAAACAGAATCGTAACTGGTCAGCAGATAAATCACAGCTTGTTGTCGTTGATACAGCATTTCGTGAACAAAGACTGACTTATTCCAATCTGTGGTTCGTCCTGTCGTTTATCATTGTATTGGTTACAGTATTCATTACATTCCAGAATTATCACGCTATGCCTGACCAGATCCCGACAAAGTATAACTTTGATGGGGAAGTTTCGAACTGGGTGGATAAATCCTATCGTTCAGTACTAATGATGCCTATTATGCAAGTATATTTAACCTTCCTATTTATTTTCATTAATACAATGATTGCCAAGGCGAAACAACAAGTGAGTGCCGAAAACCCTGAAGAATCAATGGTTAGAAATGTTGTTTTCAGAAAAAGATGGTCGGCATATATCATTATTACCGGAATCTCAGTCGTTTTATTATTCGGATTTATACAGCTTTCCACTATTTATCCAATCGACACTCAGCTAATGACGATTATTCCCCTTATTTTCACGATTGGGCTTGTGTTAGGATCGATCGTACTTTCGATTACAACCGGGCAAGGCGGCAGCCGGGTGAAAACAACATCAACAAGTGTAAATGGTGCTGTCATTGATCGTGATGATGATCGTTACTGGAAATTAGGTATCTTCTACTTCAACCCAAATGACCCATCTTTATTCCTGGAAAAGCGATTTGGAGTAGGCTGGACAATAAACTTTGCGCGGCCATTAGTATGGTTTATTTTCATAGTGATCATCGGATTAGCAGCTGGAATCCCATTCTTGTTAGGGGTGTAAGGAAAAAAGGGAAGGGGAGATTCGTATAAATAATTCATTCCAGC
>NZ_JABMCR010000072.1 GCF_013179555.1 Bacillus haikouensis | reverse complement strand
AGGCTCGATGATTGGATTGGGAGAGATATGGACGAGGATATGATCTCCCGCTATCATGACCCCGTCACTTTCCCGGTAAAAAGAAAGATGACTTTGGGCATGCCCAAGAGTTTCAATGACCTTCCATCCGGGCATGCCGGGTAATATATCACCTTCTTTTACAGCATCATCCAAACTTCTGTTCCCCATATATTTCAGAGGGCTTTTAAATTTAGGGATGGCTGAAAGATACGCTTGAGGAAGCCCTGATTCCGACCCCAACCGATAAAAAAAACGATCATAATCTCGATGAAAAAGCTCATCTCTATTGATCCAGTACTGATTATATTTATGCCCGATAATTTTCACAGAGTCTGAAAAGCGCTGCAGCATTCCGGCGTGATCGGGATGATGATGAGTAAGAACGATTTGCTCGATATCATCCGCAGAATAGCCTAAAGAGGCAAGTGCAACGGTCAGCTGGCTCCAGGCAGTATCCGTAAGAGGTCCCGCGTCCACCAGGGTAAGCACATCCCCTTTTATCAAATAGGCATTGACATCCCCCACGGCATACGGTGTTGATAGCGTAATCTTAGCAATGTTATTCACAAAACCAGTTGTTGTCATTGTTCCACCACATTCCCGCGTAATTGAATCGTCCATAAAATGAATGACCCTTCATTTATTAGTGTACATTTTATTCCTTTCTTTGTCATTTTTCTTATCTTGTGAATATACTGAAATAAACTCTTGACAGACAAGCTGCTTTTTTAAGATAATCACCTATAATATAAAGTGAAAGCGATGATAAAGAATAGTAGCGGATAAATGGCGTTAGAGATCGGTGCTCATAGGCTGAAAAGCACTGTCGTCCCCTGTGTCCGTGAACCTGCCTTTAGAGCGTCTTAAAACAGAACGTTTCCAGCGTTATATGGAAATTCAAGTGTATTCATTCAGCTCTGCAGAATGGATAAAACAAGGTGGTACCACGGAAGCACGACCCTTTCGTCCTTTATGGATGAAGGGGTCTTTTATTTTTTCACAAGGAGGGAATGTTTAAATGAAAATATTGTTTATCGGAGCTGGCTCGATGGCACATGCCTTGTTAAGAGGAGCCATAGATGCACAAGTTTTCAAAAAAGAAGAAGTGTATGTTACAAATAGGTCCAATCAACAGCGGTTAACAGAATTAATTGAACATTATGGCGTGAACGGGATAAGCTGCCGCCTCCCCTCAGATGAAGAATTCGAAGTAATCATCCTTGCCATGAAGCCAAAGGATTTCCACGAGGCAGCACCTGTGATTAAGAGCTTCCTCTCACCAGGAACACTCATCATTTCTGTATTAGCCGGCATATCGATCGATCATGTCAGTGAAACCCTCACGTTTAAGGGAGCCATCGCAAGAGCAATGCCGAATACCAGTGCTGCACTTGGAAAGTCAGCTACAGCTGTCACATATAATGAGTTTCTTTCAGAACAGCACAAAGAATGGACGCTGAAATTTTTCCGTTCGGTCGGATTGTCCGTGGAAGTTGCTGAGGAACAGATGGATTTGATCACAGCCGTGTCAGGAAGCGGTCCAGCTTATATTTATTATGTTGCAGAGCTCCTAGAGAGAGCGGCAGTGGATTTAGGAATGCAAAAAGAACTTGCAAAGGCATTGATCATCCAGACCATTTCAGGTGCATCAAAAATGCTAGAAGACTCAGGTCTGGAAGCCGGTATACTGCGGAGAAATGTAACCAGTCCAGGTGGAACGACAGAAGCCGGCATTAACGTTCTGGAAGAATCCGGAGTAAGCGATGCATTCTCAAAATGTATAGATTCAGCCAAGGCGCGTTCGGAAGAGATGGGTAGAGAATTAACGTTCAATCATTTAAAATAAACGGAATAAGCAGATTTCTTTTCACGTGTAAATCCAGATTGTTATAATGAGGGAGAACAACTATTTAGGAACCCGAAATAAATGGCCGAAAGGAGATTTTTTGTTGAAAACAAAGTTATTCGAACCTTATACAATAAAAAATATTGAGCTTAAGAACCGGATCGTGATGGCACCTATGTGCATGTATTCCTCACACAATGAAGATGGAAAGATAGAAAACTGGCACCGTACACATTATGTGAGCAGGGCTGTAGGCGGCGCAGGATTAATTATACAGGAAGCAACCGCGGTGACTCCCCAAGGCAGAATCTCCCCGCAGGATCTCGGTATCTGGAGTGACGATCATATCGAACGCCTTAGCGAGTTAGTAAGCTTGATCAAGGAACAAGGTGCAAAAACCGGTATACAATTAGCCCATGCAGGCAGAAAAGCCGTATTAGAGGGTGACATCATCGCTCCTTCTGCCATCGCTTTTAACGATGATATGAAAACACCTCTGGAAATGACTTCTGACGATATAAAAGAAACCATTTCTGCATTCGTGAAAGGCGCTGAAAGAGCTAAGAAAGCGGGATTCGATGTCATTGAAATACACGGGGCTCACGGATACCTCATCAACGAATTCCTATCTCCTTTAGCGAATAAAAGAACAGACGAATACGGGGGCTCTGCAGAAAACCGTTACCGCTTCCTCCGTGAAGTGATCGACGGAATTAAAGAAATATGGGACGGACCTCTCCTCGTCCGTGTGTCTGCTAAAGATTACCTTGAGGACGGATTAGATGTAGAAGATTACGTTGTATTTTCGCAGTGGATGAAAGAACAGGGAATCGATCTGATCGACGTTAGTTCAGGAGCGGTCGTACCTGCAAGAATACCGGTATACCCAGGTTATCAGGTTAAACTTGCTGAAACCATCAAGAAAGATGCCGGTATCCCTACAGGGGCAGTGGGACTCATCACCTCCGGAATTCAAGCAGAGGAAATTCTCCAGAATCAGCGTGCCGACCTTATCCTCCTTGGAAGAGAGCTCCTTAGAGATCCATACTGGCCTCGCACTGCCGCAAAAGAACTAAACGAAGAAATCCAGCCGCCAAAACAGTATGAAAGAGGCTGGTAAACAGAAAAGCGGAGGCGACTCGACCAGAGGCGACAAGCATAAGACGAGTCATCCGGAAAGGCGCTCTTTGCCTTTTTGGATGGCTTGACTTATGTCTCGAGACTCTAGCCGCCGGAGCTGGACAACTAGAAAAGCGGAAGGGCTTTGCTCAGAGGCGGGTGGCATAAGACGAATCGGCCATGAAGGCGTTTTTTGCCTTCTTGGTCGATTTGGCTTATGACATGGGCCTCTAAGCCCTGGAGCTGGACAAAGAAAAGCGGAGGCGGCTCGACCAGAGGCGACAAGCATAAGACGAGTCATCCGGAAAGGCGCTCTTTGCCTTTTTGGATGGCTTGACTTATGTCTCGAGCCTCTAGCCGCCGGAGCTGGACAACTAGAAAAGCGGAAGGGCTTTGCCCAGAGGCGACAAGCATAAGACGAGTCATCCAGAAAGGCGCTCTTTGCCTTCTTGGATGATTTATACACCGCATCAAAAAAGCCTGCTTGAAAGCAATTTCACTCATCAAGCAGGCTACTTTATTGAATCAAGTGGTCCAAACCCGTTCGACCCTGCCCTCATCCACCTTGACAAGGTACACATCCGGATTGGTCAAAGCGAACAATTCATCGAATCCATAATTCTTATCGAAGCAGCGCAAAAGTAAAGTGGTAAGATTGCCGTGACTTACAACGACAATATGATTTTCTTCTTGCTTCAGGATATCCTCGATAAACGACGCGGCACGCTTCATGCCTTCTTCATTGGACTCTCCCCCGGGAAAGACAAGGGAAAAATCCTCGAAACTCTCCCGCAGTTTATCCTTCCAGTCTGGAAGATCCGTTTCACTCAGTATTCTCTCACCTAAACGGTCATCTTTGTGTATGGAAATCCCTTTACGTTCTGCAAATGGCTGAATTGTTTGCAGAGTTCTTTTAAAAGGGCTTGAATAGATGATTTCAACCGGGTATTTCTCTAAGAAAGAAACAAGGCAGCGTGCCTGTTCTTCCCCTTCCTGCGTTAATGGCGCATGGAATGGCTGGCCAACAGCTTTGGCATGACGCACGATGTAAATGGTCTTCATGTGATGAACTCCTCCCTACTTTTTCAATGGAATAACATGCTCCATGAAATCCATCGCGATATAGCTATCGGGGAATACTTCCCGCGCTTCTTGTTGCAGTTCCGTCCATGCTTCTTTAGCGAACCTGGAAGAGATATGGGTCAGGAACAGGATAGTCACTCCGGCATCAGCTGCGGTTTCTGCTGCCTGTTTAGTGGTGGAGTGAAAATATTCGTATGCCATCTCTCCCTGGTCTTTATTGAAAGTAGCTTCATGGACCAGCACATCAGCTGAACGTGCAAGCTCGGTTCCATTTGCACATATACGGGTATCCCCCAGAATGGTGACGACACGTCCGGGAATAGAGGGACCGATGTAATCATTTCCGTTTAAAATGCTCCCATCTTCGAGTACAATCTCTTCGCCAGCCTTCAGCTTTTTATAAACCGGTCCTGGCGTAACCCCTCTTTCCTGAAGTCGGTCCACCTGCAGTTCCCCTCGTTTATCCTTCTCCTCAACTCTGAAACCGAAAGTAGGGAGTGCATGCTGAAGTTCCTTCGCTACCACTCTGAAGCCCTCATCCTCAAATATCACACCTTCTTCTATCTCGACTATTTGAAGGGGGTATTTCAGATGGGTTTGGCTGATCGATAATGATACTTCGATGAACTGCTTTATGCCCTTAGGACCATAGACAGTAAGCTCCGATTCTCCTCCCTGAAAGGATCTGCTTCCAAGCAAACCGGGCAATCCGTATATATGGTCTCCGTGAAGGTGGGTGATAAAGATTTTCTCGATTCTTCTCGGTTTCAAACTCGTATGTAAAATCTGATGCTGTGTAGCTTCACCACAGTCGAAAAGCCACACGGCACCTCTTTCCTCCAATAATTTCAACGCAATACTTGTTACATTGCGGAGCTTGGCCGGTACTCCGGCTCCAGTGCCAAGAAATAATATTTCCACGTTTCTTCACCCCTGCTGAGATCGATGTTACTCCCTATCATAGCACATTTTCCGGGAATTCCCGTGCTGCTAAGCTTTCAAATTTAGATTTAAGGATCAGCTCCTTTAGAAGGATGAGGTTATAAGATTTAAGAATAAAGCCAACATAAAAGATGACGGTCCCTTTTCAGCTGAAAGTTTATCAGCATATAATTTGCTAAATGCTCATTTAATCTTTAAAATTAAATAATTGTAGATAATAAATAGGAAAAAGCATTCTTTTATATCAGATCAGCAACTAGATAAAGTGAGGTCATGACAGTGAAAAACTCTAATACACCCTCTTCTCTGATCACTATTTTTGGAGCTACGGGGGATTTAGCAAAAAGAAAACTATATCCGTCTCTTTATCATTTGTTCCGTAAAGGAAAAATTTCGGAGCGATTTGCCGTCATAGGTGTCGGACGCCGTAACTGGTCAAATGAAGATTTTCAAGAGCATGTCAGAACATCTGTACATAATGCCCTTGGCAATAATGAAAACATCGATGGGTTCGTTTCCCATTTTCACTATCAGCAAAATGATTTATCGAATAGTGATTCCTATCAGGCGCAGAAACAACTTACAGAAGAATTGGATGAACATTATCAATTGGAAGGGAACCGTATTTTCTACCTGGCAATGGCTCCTGAATTCTTTGGGACCATTACAGACCAATTAAAGACTCAGGGATTGACAGAAACAAAAGGGTTCCAGCGGCTGGTCATTGAAAAGCCTTTCGGACATGACCTTCCATCAGCAGAAAAGCTGAACAGTCAAATCCGCGAGTCCTTCACGGAAGATCAAATATACCGTATCGACCACTACCTCGGAAAAGAAATGGTGCAGAATATCGAAGTGATCCGTTTTGCCAATGCCATGTTTGAGCCTTTATGGAATAATCGGTATATTTCAAACATCCAGGTGACTTCTTCCGAAGAGCTGGGAGTGGAAGAACGCGGGCGTTATTATGAAAAAAGCGGAGCTCTGAGGGATATGGTTCAGAACCACATGCTTCAAATGGTGGCGCTCCTTGCGATGGAGCCGCCAATTAAATTGACGACTGATGAAATCAGAAGCGAAAAAGTCCGCGTATTGAGAGCTCTTCGTCCATTTGAATCAGAAGAAGTCAAAGACTATTTTGTGCGCGGTCAATATGGACGAGGTACTTCAAAGGACCAAAGTGTCGCGGGATACCGTGAAGCAGAAAATGTGAACGATTATTCCAACACTGAAACATATGTAGCCGGCAAGCTGATGATCGATAATTTCCGCTGGGCAGGAGTACCATTCTATATCCGGACAGGAAAACGGATGGCTACCAAGTCCACAAAAATCGTCATACAGTTCAAGGATATCCCTATGAATTTATACTACAATACGGACAAGCCGCTGGCACCGAATCTGCTGGTCATCCACATTCAGCCGGAAGAGGGCATTACCCTTCACTTGAATGTTAAAAAGTCCGGTCAGAACATTGAAACAACACCGGTTAAATTGAACTTTGCCAATACAAGTGTCGACGGGATGAATACTCCAGAAGCATATGAAAAACTTCTTCATGATTGCATGCGCGGAGATGCCACGAATTTCACCCACTGGGATGAAGTGAAACTGTCTTGGGCGTTTGTAGATAAGATTTCTGAAGTCTGGGAAAAGACGCGTGATGAACAGTTCCCTAACTATGATTCCGGTTCGATGGGGCCAAAAGCCGCCGACAACCTATTGGCGAAGGACGGATACTATTGGTGGCCGATAGCGAATCTGGATGTAGAACAATGTTAATGAGAATGTCATAAAACATACAGAAAGCCCCGCTGATTCAGCGGGGCTTTTGCTTGTATCCTTATTTCATCCACTCCGTATGGAACGTACCTTCCTTGTCTACACGCTCATACGTATGCGCACCAAAGTAGTCACGCTGAGCCTGTATCAAATTGGCAGGCAATGTTTCTGTACGGTAGCTGTCGTAGTACGAAAGCGCCGCTGAGAAACCAGGTACAGGGACACCATTCTGAACGGCTGTAGAGATGACTTCGCGAAGTGCATATTGATAGCCTTCCACGATTTCCTTGAAGTAAGGATCGAGGAGAAGGTTTGTAAGGCTCGGCTCACGGTCGTAGGCTTCCTTGATCTTTTGCAGGAATTGAGCCCTGATGATGCAGCCGCCACGGAATATCATTGCGATATCGCCATATTGAAGATTCCAATCATATTCGTCGCTCGCTGAACGCATTTGCGCGAACCCTTGGGCATACGAACAGATTTTGCTCATGTAAAGGGCTTTGCGGATGGATTCGACGAGAGCTTGCTTATCACCTGTGAAACCAGTTGTATCAGGACCTTTCAGGATTTTGCTCGCTTTGATACGCTCATCCTTGATGGCTGAAATAAAGCGTGCAAATACAGATTCCGTGATGATCGGCAGGGATACCCCTAAATCCAGGGCACTTTGACTTGTCCATTTGCCGGTACCCTTTTGACCGGCTTTATCAAGGATGACATCAACCATCGGCTTGCCGGTTTCCTCATCTTTTTTCGTGAAGATATCAGCTGTGATTTCGATGAGATAGCTGTCCAGCTCCCCGTTGTTCCAATCAGCGAAAACTTTGTGAAGTTCTTCGGCGCTAAGTCCCAGAACATTTTTCATAAGGAAGTAAGATTCCGCAATCAGCTGCATATCGCCGTATTCTATTCCATTGTGGACCATCTTAACATAGTGACCGGCACCATCAGGACCGATATATGTTGTACACGCTTCATCGTTTACTTTTGCCGCAATATCTTTAAGGATCGGGGCAACAAGCTCATATGCTTCCTTTTGACCGCCAGGCATGATCGACGGGCCGGTTAAAGCCCCTTCTTCACCGCCTGACACCCCTGTACCGATAAAGTGAATGCCGGATTCACTCAGTTCTTGATTACGTCTTCTTGTATCTTCAAAAAATGTGTTACCGCCGTCGATCAGAATATCCCCTTTTTCAAGGAATGGTTTCAATTGATCGATAGTTGCGTCCGTTGCTTTCCCCGCTTTTACCATAAGGAGGATTTTTCTTGGTTTTTCGAGAGAATTCACGAATTCTTCAATCGTGTATGTAGGTACAATCTTCTTTCCGTTTGATTCATTCACCATTTCATCCGTTTTTTCACCAGAACGATTATAAACAGACACAGAATATCCTCTGCTTTCAATATTCCATGCAAGGTTTTTTCCCATTACTGCTAATCCAATAACACCGATTTCCTGCTTAGACATTTCAGTCAACGTCCTTTCTGTGTAGGTTTCTCTGTTAATCAAAAGCCATCTATTATTTCAAAAACACGTAGATAATCTCTTTAAATCTAACAAGAATATTCGGACGTTGCAACTAATCCGTTTCTTCTCAATTCCGTAATATGCCTGCTGCTTTTCATAGAATACCCATTAATCGCGTAAAAAGTCCTTATTAAAACTTGTATCCTGATTGGAATCGCAGGCTGTTCCCTTCTCTTTTCCCCTGATCCCTTTGGTGATGGAACCTTTACCGAATTTTTCATGTAATTTGGAAAGGACATTGAATAAGGGTTCCTGTTTTGCCGTGCTTTCATATGAAAACAGATCCAGCTGCTCTGTCGCTTCATTCTTTTCAATTAAGTCCTGTACCGTCACACCCAGCAGCCTTACTGGGTCCCCATTCCAGTTTTTGATAAAAAGATCCTTGGAATAAAGAAAGAGATCTTCTCTTTTCATAACAGGGTTTTCTATTTTCCGGCTTCTTGTTATCGTCTTTCTGAATTTGTCACGAATCATGATTTGTACTGTGGTACCCACTACATCCTTCTGATTAAGCCGCTCTGACACTTTTGCACAGAGGCGGTCGATCGTTGAGAGGAGTTCATTTTGATTCGTGGTATCTTTCGGGAGTGTAGTTGAATTCCCAACGCTCTTATAATCATAGATCGAATCAGGATCCACAATGCGCCTGTCTGTGCCATTCGCACGTTCCTTTAAGCGTAATCCGTTAATTCCGAGAACGGATTTAATCTGAATATCATTAGCTTGTGCTAACTCCTTACATGTTTTTATTCCCAGACTGTTCAGCTTTTCGGCTGTTTTCAAGCCGACTCCATGCATTTCAATAACGGGAAGCGGCCATAGCTTGGCGGGAATATCCCTTTTTCTCAAAATTGTTATCCCCATCGGCTTTTTCATATCCGAAGCGGTTTTAGCAAGAAATTTGTTCGGGGCTATGCCTATCGAACAAGGCAGGTCCAATTGACTCTTTATTTGGTTTTGTATAGAAGAGGCTATTTCCAGAGGGGTGCCAATTTCAAATGAATCGGTAATATCCAGATAGCCTTCATCGATGGAAACCGGCTCTACGAGGTCTGAATACTGTCTTAAAATAGCGAACATCCCTTTTGAAGCAGCACGGTATCGATCGAAGTTAGGCGGCTTTATAATCAGGTTTGGACACAGTTTTTTAGCTTCCCAAAGAGGCATAGTCGTTTTCACTCCGAAGCTTCTTGCTTCATAGCTGCACGTTACGATAATGCCTTTTCTCTCTTTTGGGTTTCCCGCTATCGCTAAAGGCTTTCCCTTAAGACCGGGATCGTAAGCCATTTCAACTGATGCGTAAAAGCTATTCATATCGACGTGAAGAATGACCCTGCCATTCTTGGGGTAATGTGAATTCATACTAACCGCGTCTTTCATTTCATTAATTTTGTGAGATTTTTTGCTTGTGAACGTAATCCCTAATTTCTTTAATTCCTTCCAAGCTTTCCACCAGAACATCCAGATCAATTTTTGTGATGATCCGATTCTCTAAGTTGATCACACTATTGAAGTATTTTGTCTTTGAATAGGCGAGCAGGCCGACATCTGTGATCGATGCATCGGCAACTTCAAGAATTTCTTTCGCTTCCTTTACTACAAGTCCAACCTGAAGTGTTTCTGTATGTACGACAAGCAGAAATAACGCTTCTTCGGTATTCAATACTTCATTGTATAAAATAGAGGAAAGATCCAAAACCGGAATGAGTTCATTTCTTACTTTGATTAATCCGAGAACATATGAAGGCAGTTGTGGAACCGGGTTAATATTCTCAAGTCTTTCAATCGAAATCACATTTTGAATCGGTAGGGCATACTCTTCCCTGCCTGCATGAAAAACGACTACTTTTGTCATCATTCTTAAAATCCCCTCTCAACTCTTTGTCTATGTTCCTTCTAATGTACCATATTTGAACTGGTTTTGAGAGGTTAATCAGTGTTATGAATAAAAATGTCCACTAACATTTAAATGTTAATGGACATTGTGATATGCTGCAGCAGGGCCGGACCCATGAGATCATAAGCACACCCTGCTCCTGCGGCTAAAAGCTCGAGACATAAGTCATGCCACCCAAAAGGCAAAGAACGCCTTTATGGATGCTACCTATTAGGCTTGTCGCCTTTGAACAAGCCGCTCACGCTTTTCTATTCAGCCACTTCCTGTATGACCGCCACGACCATTTCAGCCAGCTTGTTCAATTCTTCGACTGGCATTCTTTCGCTTTTCGTGTGGATTTCTTCATATCCAACAGCCAAGTTGACTGTTGGTACGCCGAAGCCTGCGATGACGTTTGCGTCGCTTCCGCCTCCACTTGTCAGCAGTTCACTCGGGCGGCCGATTTTCTTGGCAGCACGCTTAGCCACTTCCACGACTTCGTCACCATCACTGAATTTAAATCCCGGGTACATGACCTGTACCTCCACATCGGCTTTCCCACCCATTTCTTCTGCCACTGTTTCAAATGCAGTTTTCATCTTCTCCACTTGTTTTTCCATTTTTTCAGGCACTAGTGAGCGTGCCTCCGCTAAAATATCTACTTGCTCGCAAACAATATTTGTTGCTTTTCCGCCTTCAAACCGTCCGATGTTGGCAGTTGTTTCCTCGTCGATGCGGCCAAGCGGCATCTTAGCGATCGCTTTTGCAGCAATGGTGATCGCGGAAACACCTTTTTCAGGAGCCACTCCGGCATGTGCTGTCTTACCGAAAATTGTTGCAAGAATTTTCGCCTGCGTCGGAGCTGCCACGATAATATTTCCGACTTTCCCGTCAGAATCAAGTGCAAATCCGTATTTCGCCTTCACCAGGGAAGAGTCAAGCGCTTTAGCACCAACGAGACCGGATTCCTCACCTACGGTTATGATGAACTGAATATCGCCGTGTGAGATATTTTCTTCTTTCAAGATACGAACTGCTTCAAGCATCGTTGCAAGGCCTGCTTTATCATCCGCCCCAAGAATCGTCGTCCCGTCGGAATATACATAACCGTCTTCCTTGACAGTCGGTTTGACTCCTTTTGCAGGAACAACCGTATCCATGTGGGAAGTGAAATAAATGGTATCGACACCTTCTTTGTTGCCTTTCAGGTTACAGATGAGGTTCCCGGCACCATGACCAGTGACACTCATTGTGTCATCTTCAAATACATCTACACCAAGATCTGTAAACTTTTTCGTTAACACCTTTGCAATCTCTGCTTCATCTTTTGTTTCGGAATCGATCTGTACCAATTCCAGGAATTCGTTTAATAAACGCTCTTGATTTATCATTAGTTTGACCTCCACAATATGTATTCACTGTTCTAGTATATCGTGAATGTGAGAACCGGACAAATATACTTCCTTACAGAGGAATGTTTCCGTGTTTTTTCGCCGGTCTCTCTTCTTTTTTGTTTCTCATCATTTCAAGTCCCTGGATAAGCTTGATCCGGGTTTCCCTTGGATCGATGACGTCATCGACCATACCTCGGGATGCAGCTACATAAGGATTTGCAAATTTCTCACGGTATTCTTCAATTTTCTGCTCGCGAAGTTCTTCGGGAGCATCACTTCCTGCAATTTCCCGTGCAAAGATAATATTGGCTGCACCCTGCGGCCCCATCACGGCAATTTCTGCATTCGGCCAGGCAAATACAAGGTCAGCACCAATCGACTTGCTGTTCAGTGCTACATAAGCACCCCCGTATGCTTTTCTTAGAATGACCGTCATTTTTGGAACGGTCGCTTCTGAATATGCGTATAGGATTTTCGCTCCGTGGCGGATTATGCCCCCATGCTCCTGTTTGATTCCCGGGAAGAACCCTGTAACATCTTCAAATGTGATTATGGGAATATTGAAGGAATCACAGAAGCGTATGAATCTTGATGCTTTATCGGAAGAGTCGATATCCAGCCCTCCGGCCATAAACTTCGGCTGATTGCAAACGAGTCCTACTACTTCACCTTTGATACGAGCCAGACCGACTACGATATTCTTGGCAAACTCCTTTTGTACTTCCATGAAACTTCCTTCATCGACGATTTCATTGATGACAGTCCGAACGTCGTAAGGGCGGATTGCATCGAACGGAATTAGGTCCGTTAAATTAGCGCGGTAATCATCTTCTTCCGAGACCTCGAGGCGGGGAGGATTCTCCTCATTATTTTGAGGCAGATAACTTAATAACCTGCGAACGTCGAGAAGGACTTCTTCTTCAGTCTTCCCTCTGAAATGTGCATTACCGCTGATTGTATTGTGGACTTTCGCTCCGCCAAGGTCCTCGGAACTGATTTTTTCACCGGTTACCGTCTCGATTACTTTAGGACCGGTGATGAACATCTGACTTGTCTCATCAACCATGAATACAAAATCGGTAATCGCAGGGGAATAGACTGCTCCGCCTGCACATGGCCCCATGATGACGGATATTTGCGGGATGACTCCAGAATAGATCGAATTACGGTAGAAAATATGCCCGTACCCGTCAAGGGAAACTACTCCCTCTTGGATGCGCGCACCACCGGAATCATTCAATCCGATGAAAGGGGCTCCATTTTTGACGGCTAAGTCCATGACATTGGAAATTTTCTTCGCATGCATTTCCCCAAGCGCCCCGCCAAACACGGTAAAATCCTGAGAAAACAAGTAAATGGGTTTACCGTTGACTTTACCGTAACCGGTGACTACCCCATCCCCAGGCCCATTTACTCCATTCAAACCAAAATCTGAACATCTATGTTCAATGAAAGGGTTCAATTCAACGAAGCTTCCGGGATCGACCAGAATGTCGATTCTTTCCCTTGCTGTCAACTTCCCTTTTTCATGCTGTTTATCGATTTTCGCGTCCCCGCCTCCAAGTTCCACTTCTCTTCTGCGGTCGTATAGTTCATTAATCTTTTCATAAATATCCATTATGCATGATCCTCCTTGATGTACGTTTTATCACATAACTCATACAGCACGCCATGTGAAGATTTCGGATGCATGAAGGCAACCATCGCCCCGCCTGCTCCTTGTTTTGGGTTTTCATTGATCATTCTTACACCTTTTTCACGCAATTCCCGGATTCGTTCTTCGATTCCCTCTACTCCAAAGGCAAGGTGATGAATTCCTTCACCTTTTTTTTCGATAAACTTTGCAATGGGACTTTCTTTATGTAGCGGTTCAAGTAATTCGAGTTTGATATTTCCCCCGTCAATAAAAGCAACTTTGACACCTTCGGATATTACTTCTTCCACTTTCAACAGCTTCAACCCGAGCGTCTCCTCATAAAATGGAAGAACATGTTGTATTGATGATACTGCTATCCCGATGTGATCGACTCTTTTCATTCTTGCCATCCCCTAACTTGATGTACTCCTATCTCTATAACAATTCGATTTCCTCTGTCGAAATTCCTCCTATTTTACCGAATAAATAAAGTGCTTTCTATAATTGGACAGGTTGTATTATCTGTTCAATCACGATAAAATATATCTATACTTTAAATGGATTCATTGGAATGGAGAGATTCGATGGGTAATAAGAAGATGCAAAAAATCGTCGTGTACTTGATGCTGTTTGCCATGATTGCCTCCACTATCATGGCTGGCCTGACATTCTTATTATAAGGAAACAGCAGCGGCTCAGTCGACTGCAGGCTCATATAAAAAAGGATCTGCTGATCGACATAGTCGAAAGCAGATCTTTTTCATTTTCATTTCAATGCCCCGTACTCTTTTCCCAGCTCCCAAAATGTTTTTGAAGATTTCACTACGAGGACTCTGGTCCCTGCAGGCACTCTGTCAAAAAGATATTCTACATTTTCATTCAAGATCCTGATACATCCGTTTGAAATATACTTTCCGATGCTCGAGGGCTGATTCGTTCCATGGATACCGTAGATCCTTCCATCCGTGCCTTCAGCATCAAAGCCGATCCATCTTGACCCAAGAGGATTCCCCGGATCGCCGCCCTGGATATCCTTCTTGCGGTAATAGGGATTTTTTGCTTTCACTGTGACGGTAAATAGTCCTTCGGGAGTTAAATCAGCGGTTTTCCCGGTGGCTGCCGGAAACGTTCCGGCAATCTTCCCCTCATCTATATAGGCAAGCTGATTGGTCTCTTTGTTCACAATCAGGAATGGATCACCCGGCAAAGGGTTACTGCCCAGCGGCCAAATCGGGGAAGCCATGAACAGAATAACAAGAAGTAAGCGCATGTTGTATCACCCTTTTTTTGATTGATTTAGGTGTAGTTTACTTCTCTTTTCCTCTTATCATTCTTTTGGATGCCTTTAAAGGAACTTTTAATCAATAAATACTGTTCCATTTCTTTCACAAACTGATAAAGGGCCGCCCTCACTTCAAATTCTTCCCTTGTTTTTGGTAAATCCATCTGTTCAAACTCAATTTTCATATCATACAGCTTTTTCAAGTAAAATAGTGCCGTATTGCCAGGATGGATATGCCTGCTGAGTTCTTCCAGGAAATGCGCTATTTTCTTTCCGGGTTCAACCCTCATCGAAATTGATGCAGCGATCGGAAGGATGCGCTGAAGGATTTCAAATTGTTTTTCCCTCATTTTAAAATAGACATAATAATTGTCCTCGCTACGGAGAAAATGATTTTCTACATCTTTGAAGGCAAGTGTTTTAGCTTCTCTTAATAATTCCTCAGTTTCGGTGATCTCTTTTCCGTCCCAGTCGCTTTGATTGGTTTTGAGATGATTGATCAGTTCACAGAAGATTTTATAAAAGTTGTCTTCGATTTTTTCCTGATAATCGACAAGCTTATTTTCTACACTCGGCATGTACAGGTTCATGATCAGTGCAATCCCGATTCCGATCACGATGATTCCCAGCTCATTAACGAAGAGATCCACCTTTACATTTCCAGCAGAATAGACATGGAGAATAATAACTGAACTTGTGACAATCCCTTCTTTTATGCGCAGAGAAACCGTTATAGGAATGAAGACAAGAAGCAGGAGACCTATGACGATGGGATGATAGCCGATGAATTCAAAAAATGCAGCAGAAAATAACATTCCGATCACACATGCGATGAAGCGGCTCGAGGATGCCTGTATGGATTTTTTCTTAGTGTTTTGAATGCACAGGATGGTCAAGATCCCGGCAGATACGAAATTTTCAAGGTGAAACATTTGGGCGATACTGATCGCCAGGGCAGTCCCGATTCCCGTTTTGAGTGTTCGATAACCAATACGAAACATACTCTTACTCCTAACAGTTAAATGATTCTTTAAGAATACCATATAGAAGGTGCTGTCAAAAAGGAAGAATGTCCGAATGGATAAATCATCTCTTGCATCGGCTTTTTCACTGATGGTTTTGAGGGTTCGCCCTTTCACTTCCCAACATATATTATTTTTCTTCGAAATTCAGGAAAAGCGCCAACAAAAATAGACCTGCCAGCGTTTCCCGTGACAGGTCTGTTGTAAAATAATTAAACTTCTTCGCAATATTCATCAAAATAGGTTTGCAGTTTGTTTACAACCGACATTGGGTCATGACCTTCAATTTCATGTCTTTCCACCATTGTCAGGAGCTTTCCATCTTTCAATAGCGCGAAAGATGGTGAGGATGGCGGGTAACCGGTAAAGTAACTGCGCGCTTTTGCCGTTGCTTCTTTGTCCTGGCCTGCAAACACCGTAACCAATTGATCCGGTCTTTTATCGTAATGAATCGCATGAGCCGCTGCAGGACGTGCAATGCCCCCCGCACAACCGCATACTGAGTTGATCATAACGAGTGTAGTACCCGATTTAGCTAAAGCATTGTCTACTTCTTCCTCTGTTGTTAATTGTGAATAACCGGATGTCTCCATTTCCTGACGGGCCTGGCGGACAATATCGTTCATAAATAAATTAAAATCCATATCCATTCTTGGACTCTCCTTTTCACTGCACTATGTTCTCTATCACTCTTCACTGTTCACGAAGTTTGATGTACCACCATCATAACAAGTTTAAGCCTTTATTTTCAATAAAAATAGCTGTTTCCATCATTTTTGATCCTAAAATAGCTCAAATACCGCTGATGTTCCTCCTCCTTCTTAGATGGAATAGAAGGTAAGAACACGAGTCGATTTAACTATGACATGTGCCTCTATGCCCCGGAGCTGGACATTAGAAAAGCGGAGGCGGCTTGCCCAGCCCCGACAAGCATAAGAAAAATGGGCCGGGAAGGCGTTTTTTGCCTTCTTGGACCATTTAGCTTATGACCTCGAGGGGCTAGCCGCCGGAGCTGGACAATAGAAAAGCGGAGGGGCTTTGCTCAGAGGCGGGTGGCATAAATTGAACCGGACATGAAGGCGTTCATTGCCTTCTTGGCCGGTTTGGCTTATGACATGTGCCTCTATGCCCCGGAGCTGGACAGGTCTCACCTGTCTCACTTTTCCCGCAGCGGTCTGCGTATTGGACCCAATAACCAGCTGGAAATAGTTTAATATACAATAAGTTTTAACAGAATTTAAAATCTATCAAGATTCCTTATATAAAGCGAGCAATTCTTCAATCGCCTTTGATGTTGTAAGACCGCCGTTCTTTACTTTTTCCTCAAACTGTGAAATGGCAGGTTTTATTCGTTGATGAAGGAAGAAATCAGATAGAATGCGATCTTTTAACATTGTATAAAACCATTCTTTTTTTTGAAGAGTCCTCCTGCTCTGGAAGCTGCCGATTTCCTTCGTTTTGTCTTCGAATTCCTTAATGACTTCCCATATTTCTGTCAGTCCTCTTTTTTCTAGAGAGGAGCATGTATAAGCCCTGGAACCCCATCCCTTTGTTGCCGGTACTAGAAAATGGAGAATTTGATTCAGCTCCCGTCTCGTTTTTTCGGCAAGGAGCTTATTTTCACCATCAGCTTTATTGACGACCATCGCATCACAAAGCTCCATGATTCCCTTTTTCATGCCTTGCAGCTCGTCTCCCGCTCCGGTTATCGCCAATAACAGGAAAAAGTCCACCATTTGTCTGACCATGATTTCACTTTGACCGACACCTACCGTTTCTATGATGATGATGTCATAGCCGGCCGCTTCACACAAAAGCAGTGTTTCATTCGTTTTCCGGTGTAC
>NZ_JABMCR010000071.1 GCF_013179555.1 Bacillus haikouensis | reverse complement strand
GGTTTTTTCACCTTCATCCGTAATCATTTTCGTTAACTGGTTCTCTGCTTTGTTCAGGGTATCATGGCAATGCTTTGAAAGCTCCATTCCTTTCTGATAATACTGCAGTGCCTTTTCTAAAGGGACTTCGCCTTCTTCTAATTTTTCTACGATTTCTTCCAATCTTTCCATAGCATCTTCAAACGATAATTCTTCTTTATTCTTTGCCACTTTCATCGCGCTCCTTTACCGAATCCACTTCGCATTGTATTATTCCATCTTTTACATTAATTTCGATTTGATCGCCTTTTGTCACCTGGAGCGAGGACTTAATCAGCTCCCCTTCCGTTCCATAAACAAGGCTGTATCCCCTGTCCATGATTTTCAAAGGACTTAGCGCATGCATGGTCGATATGACCGAATTGAATTGATGTCCTTTTTCTTTCAGGACTCCTTTAAACTGCTTCTCCAATTGCTCCCGCAGAAACTTCACACGTTCCTCTTTTACCTTCAGGAGCTGGGATGGATGCACACGCTGAAGCCTTGAATGAAGTCCGCCTATTGTTTCCTTTTGCTGCCTCACATGCAGCGAAATATTTTTTTGCAGCTGGTCTGTCAGTCTGTCCACATGCTCGACTTTTTGCTGGTAGAGTGTATGCGGATTCCTTAATGCATACGACTTCGTTAGACTGTTAAGTCGATTCCGCTCACCTTGGAGTTTTGTTTTAAACGATTTTATCAACCTTAATTTACGGTTCATGATCCGTTCAAGCAAGTCATCAATATGCGGAACAGCCAGCTCACCAGCCGCAGTAGGGGTAGGCGCCCGCAAGTCTGCAACAAAATCTGCTATCGTGAAATCTGTTTCATGCCCGACTGCAGAAATGACCGGTATGTTGGATTCCAGTATCGCATTTGCCACAATTTCCTCGTTAAATGCCCAAAGTTCTTCTATGGATCCTCCTCCGCGTCCTGCTATCAATACATCGACTTCCCCGTAACCATTCGCTTTCCTGATTGCATCAGCTATCGATGCCGCAGCACGATCACCCTGTACAAGTGCAGGGAAGATCAGGATTTCTCCGATTGGATACCTTCTTTTAATCGTGGTAAGAATATCCCGAATTGCTGCCCCGGTAGGAGAAGTAACTACTGCAATCTTTGAAGGAAACTTCGGTATCATTCTTTTTCTGCTTATATCGAAGTAACCTGCTTTATCGAGTTTTCTCTTTAGCTGTTCGTATGCCAGATAAAGTTCACCGATACCATCCGGCTGCATTTCCTTGACATAGATTTGATATTGTCCTCCTGCTTCATATACGGAAATGTCCCCCCGTACTAATACATTCATCCCGCTCTCAGGTCGGAACTTAAGGGATTGATTATTGCCCGAAAACATGACAGACAATATTCTTGCCCTGTCATCTTTCAATGTGAAATACATGTGGCCGCTCGAGTGCTGCTTGAAATTCGAAATTTCACCTCTTACAAAAATATTTGATAGATGCGGATCCCTGTCGAATTTTCGTTTTATGTACTTTGTCAGAGCTTGTACCGTTAAGTAACGTGACTGATCGTGTTCCATGCTTACCTGACTCCTTTGACCTTCCTTTATGTAACTTCCGGGTATACGTAAAGGGACAAGCTGATTGGCCGTCCCTTCTGAGTTGTTATATATAGTGTACTATTTTTCATCGTTTTTGGCGATCAATCAGTGACTTTTGTGCAGATTTTACTGTATTGTATAGAAGCATGGTTATCGTCATCGGACCAACTCCCCCTGGCACCGGTGTGATCTTCCCAGCAACTTCTTTTACCCCGTTGAAATCTACATCACCGCATAATCGGCCATCTTCATCACGGTTCATTCCCACATCGATGACAACGGCACCTTCTTTAATGTCTTCAGCACGTATTAAACCTGCTTTCCCGACTGCAGAAACAAGAATGTCCGCTTGTTTTGTGAAATCAGAAAGGTTCTTGGTTTTGGAATGACAATGGGTAACGGTTGCATCTCGATTGATGAAAAGCTGACCGGCAGGCTTGCCGACGATATTACTCCTGCCCAGGATCACCACATGCTTCCCTTTGATTTCAATCTTTTCATACTCGAGCATCTTCATAATGCCCAGAGGGGTACATGAATAGAATGTATCCTGATTTGTGATCATTTTTCCGATTGAAACCGGATGAAATCCATCCACATCCTTTAGCGGTGAAATGGTTTCGATAATCTTATTCGGATTAATATGCCGAGGCAGCGGCAACTGAACCAAGATACCGTGAATATGGGCCATGTCATTCAATTCTTCTATTTTATTTACCAATTCTTCCTGCGTTAACGATTCATCAAACTGATAAAGCTCTGAATGGATCCCCAACTTGCTGCAGGCTTTTCTCTTCATTCTTACATACGTGCGGGAGGCATGATCATCACCGACCAGAATCACAGCCAGTCCCGGGGTCACATCTTTTCCTTTTAACTCAGTTATCGTTTCTTTCAATAGTTCACGATAATAGTTGGCAATGAGCTTGCCATCAATAAGACCAGCTGACATCATGCCGCCCCCTATCATTGTTAAGATTGACTTACCTTAGAGAGTACACCATTCACAAATTTGCTGGATTGATCATCACCAAAGGTTTTTGCTATTTCAACCGCTTCATTTATAACGACATTATCCGGAACTTCTTCAACAAATAATAATTCAAATGCGCCGATCCTTAAAATGTTTCGATCCACTTTCGCAAGGCGGTCAAAAGACCATTTCTCCAGATTCTCCCTGATAATACCGTCTACTTTTTCCTGATTTTTCACAAAGCCTAGAACCAGCTCTTTTAAAAATGTGTCCACTTCTTCCCCGTCAACCACATTTTGAAGCGCTTCTTCCGCCTCCATACCACTCATATCTATTTGAAACAAAGCCTGCAGAGCTTTTTCACGAGCAACTCTTCTCTTCATATGTTCTAATTACTCCTTTTAGTCGTTTGTCAATTTTTCATACCTTTGATAATAGCACAAACCAAGGGCAATGCGCACGTCTATCAAGAAAAAATAATTTTCTGAAACTAAAAGCCGAAGGGCTTTGCTTATAGGCAACAAGCATATGACAGGAATATCGGAAAGGAATTTTTTGACGTTTTGATGATCTCGAGCTTCTAAGCCACGGAGCTGGACAAAGAAAAACAGAGGCGGCTCGATAAGGAGCGACAAGCATATGATGAGCCGGAAGCGTTCTTTGCGTTCTTTGCGTTCTTTGCGTTCTTTGCGTTCTTTGCGTTCTTTGCCTTCTTGGCATACTTAACTTATGTTTCGGGCTCCCAGCTGTCGGAGCTGGACAAACTCAGAGGCGACAAGAAATGCCAGGCATATCTATACCTCTTTGCATTTTCATATGATGGCTTATTAAAAGGGCTTGTCAAATCCAGGATGCTGGGTTTTATTGGATATTGATAGATGATAGATAGGTATGAAGAAAATCCGATAAGTGGCACGATTATCCCAAAATCGGCACAATCGATAAAAATGAATATATTAATAATATAGTTAAAAGTACTGACTCCTTCCATATTAATCGAAATTTTTATAAAAATTTAAATGAATTCTAGACTGTCACTTCTCAAAAAAATGAAAAAACATCCTTCAGCAGTCGAAAAATAGTTCAGCAGATAGAAATGACATCAAAACGATCCCGATCCCTGAATCTACTTTTTATCAAAAATCCATCAAACGGCTGATAACGACTAAAAACCCCTTACATACCCACTTATCCCCAAATAATTGCATCAAAAAAGAACGACCCTCAGGCCGTTCTCGAACAAAGTCACATCTCTTCATCAATTTCAGGTTCGATTGTCTGGTTTTCGAATTGGACACCCACGATATGGACATTTACTTCATCTGCTTCCAATGCAGTCATGTTCAATAGGGCTTGGCGAATATTGTCCTGGATCTTTTGTGCAACTGTCGGGATTGAAACGCCGAACTTCATGATACAGTATACGTCGATGATGATCCCTTCTTCTGCAAGCTCCACCTTGACGCCTTTTCCGTGGTTCTTCTTTCCAAGACGCTCTACTACACCTGTCGCGAAGCTTCCGCGCATTTGAGATACGCCTTCTACTTCTGAAGCAGCAATACCAGCAATCACTTCAATTACTTCAGGTGCGATTTCAATTTTCCCAAGGCCGTCTTTACCATGAGACATTTGTAAAAGGTTTTGATTTTCCGCCATGTCAGGCACCTCCTGAATTCACACTAGGATTTCATTACATCATATTTTTCTAAGAACTTCGTATTAAATTCTCCACCTACAAAGGTTTCATGTTCTAATAATTTCAGATGGAATGGGATGGTCGTGTGCACCCCTTCGACGACAAATTCCCCAAGAGCGCGTTTCATTCTGGAAATCGCCTCTTCACGAGTGGCTCCATACGTGATGACCTTTGCGATCATGCTGTCGTAGTAAGGAGGGATCATATAACCAGGATATGCAGCAGAATCGATTCTTACCCCAAGTCCGCCCGGTGGAAGATACATTTCTATTCTTCCAGCAGAAGGCATGAAATTCTTTACAGGATTTTCAGCATTGATCCGGCACTCCATCGCCCAGCCTGTAAAGGTTACTTCGTCCTGTGAAAGGGAAAGTTTTTCACCGGAAGCCACTTTGATCTGTTCTTTGATTAAATCAACCCCTGTCACTTGTTCTGTGACTGGATGTTCAACCTGGATCCGGGTATTCATTTCCATGAAGTAAAACGATTGATTATTGTAATCATATATAAATTCTACCGTGCCTGCACCTGTATAATCAACCGCTTTGGCTGCTTTTACTGCTGCTTCACCCATTTGGGCACGAATTTCTTCATTCAATGCAGGAGACGGTGTTTCTTCGATTAGCTTTTGAAGACGGCGCTGGATCGTACAATCGCGCTCTCCCAAGTGAATAACGTTCCCGAAATTGTCTGCAAGGACCTGGATTTCGACGTGCCGGAAGTCTTCAATGAACTTTTCGATGTACACACCGGGATTACCAAACGCAGTCATTGCTTCCTGTTGTGTGATATTCACACCTTTCACAAGATCTTCCTGAGTCTTTGCAACCCGAATCCCTTTACCGCCGCCGCCTGCAGTCGCTTTGATGATGACAGGGTATCCCATGGAATCGGCTAACTTGACCGCATCATCCGCGTCTTTGACGATTCCTTTTGAACCAGGGACGATCGGGACTCCCGCTTCTCTCATCGTTTCACGTGCGACGTCCTTTGTGCCCATTTTTGAAATGGCTTCAGGCGATGGCCCTATGAATGTAATATTGCACTCACGGCAAAGCTCCGCGAAGTCAGAGTTCTCTGCAAGGAACCCATACCCAGGATGAATTCCGTCACAGTCCGTCAATTTTGCAACGGATATGATATTTGTAAAGTTCAAGTAACTGTCTTTTGAAGATGTTGGCCCTATACAATAAGCTTCATCAGCCAGCTGGACATGCAGGGCTTCCTTATCCGCTTCTGAATAGACAGCCACGCTTTCAATGTTCAATTCGCGGCAGGCACGTATGATTCGAACCGCTATTTCTCCTCTATTGGCAATCAATACTTTTTTTATCATAAAAGTTTATCGCTCCTTATTCAGGTTTGACTAAGAATAACGGCTGTCCATATTCAACTAATTGACCGTCTTTCACTAGGATTTCTACAATTTCACCTTTAACTTCCGCTTCAATTTCGTTGAACAGCTTCATTGCTTCTACTATACAGACAACCGAGCTGTCGTCGACTTTGGAGCCCGCTTTTACATAGGCATCAGTATCGGGTGAAGAAGATTGATAGAACGTCCCGACCATCGGGGAAGTAATTTTATGTAGGTTTGAATCATCTGTTTTTGATTCAGCCGCTTTATTGTCCTCTGCCACCGGCGCTGCTTCTGTCTGAACCGGAGCAGGCGCTTGCTGAACCGCTTGCTGAGCCGGCTGTTTCACATCTTCAGGAGCCTGGACAAATTGCGGTACAGGAGCTGCAGAACCGGTATTCTTTTTCAGTTCGATTTTTGATCCTTCATACTCATATGAAAATTCATCCACGCTGGATTGATCAACGAGCTTTATAATTTCACGAATCTCTTGAATTTTTAACACTTTGGACACCCCTCTAATAGTTTTACTAATTATGACTAGCTACTAATATCATACGATAACACCTTGTATAAATTCAATATGTGTTTCGAGCCATTCTATAAAGCGCATACACGCTTATCTTCTATTTTAGCGCTTTTATTGAAAAAAATAAAATAATTGCAAAGGTTTTTTGTCTGAAAGGATTGAATGATAAGAGAAATAAAGAATGACAGCCCCTCATCACCAAGGGGCTGTCATTCTTTTTACTTATTAATTTGCCGGCTGAAATTCTACGGCTACAGGCTTGACGTTTCCTACTTCGCTCATGACCAGCCTGATAATTTCATTGGCATTTGCTGTAGTATGCTCTTTATCGGTTTTGACGGTGATACGTATGCTATCTCCGTTTGCTCTAACAAGAGCATCGTCATAACCGATTGTCTTGATTGTTGTTTCAAGTACCGATTCTGTCATTGCCAGTTCGCGCAGATTTTCCATCTGCTCATATGCGGCACTTTTATCATCGGCCGACAATTCAGGGTCCCCGACTTTGGCTTCAAGTTCTTCGCGGAGCTTGGCGCGCTGATCTTCCACTTCCATTCTCATCGCTTCGAACACTTCATTCCCAGCTGAATCCGTTACGACTTCCACTTCACCGTTTGACATCGTTTCTTTGTTTTCACCTTCTTTAGCTTGCTTGCCGCCTTCGTTCTGCTCGGCTGCCAGGTCTGAAACCTGTTGAGTAGGTGAAGTGATGTAATATACCGATAGCACGATCACAAGACTTAACATCGTCAAAAGCCAAACTGTTTGTTTTTTCAATAACATCTATTATTTCCCCCTTAATCTTTAGGTAGAACCGATACCCTGTGAACCGGTACATCCAGAACACGGGTAACAGCTTCCAATATCCATTTTTTAATTTGTATGTTATCGGCTCCTTTTGCTACTACAAGGACTCCGCTGACTTTAGGTTTTCTTGTTTCGCTGATGACGGGGACTTCTTTTTCACCGTCCTGAATGATGACCACCTGTCCTTCGCTGGACTTTTCTTCAATGGATCGCTTTCCACCCTCTTTGTCTTCTTCACTTGTACTCTGGGACTGGGTGTTTTCATTCTTTTCATACACTTTCTGCTCAGAGGCTTCGACATTGACTACCACGAGCGCATCGCTGACTCCCACGATTTGATCAAGAGCTTCTTTCAACTGATTTTCATACTGGTCTTCAAAACTCCGCATCGAAGAGTCTTTTTGTTTATTTGTACCAAATGCCGGTACATCTTCTTTCGTCTCTTCCTGAAGATTCTGATCAACCGTTACACTGGGTTCGTTTTTCCATAGGTCGCTGATCAGCATGAAGGCAACCCCTAAGAGCAGGACAATCAAAAAGTATTGAAATTTCTTTCCTTTTTTGTTTTCGGGAGGTGGTGATTGGCTATTATCTTTTGAGAGCCATTCTTTAATAAGATTTACAGGTCCTTTGCTAAAGTTCATTTTCGCTTCCCGCCCCTCCTTCTGCTATGATTATTTTGTCCGGTGAAAGATTCCATCGTTCCGATAGTAAGGAGGCCACTTGGGACACATGATCATCTGTCTTCTCTACTTTTGTTTTATCTCCCGTATCGATCTCCACATTTTGGACGGCTTCAATTGCATTTTCCTCTTTTTTGGAAGAGAGATACACCGTCACTTCTGTGATGCTATCTGGGATGTTTTCCAAATCGGTTGCTGCGATATTTACTTTCTCAATGACCTTTCCGTGTTCATCCATCAACTCCTTTTCAGCTTGTTGTTTCATTTGGACAGCCATCTGTTCTAAAATATATGCACGTTGTGAGGCTTGTATTTCTTTTTTCTTTATTTCGATTAAATTTTCTACTGAATTATTTTGTGATCCCCCATTAATACGAAACGAATCCATGACGGAATCAACATCCGACGTCATCAGTTTTAATAACGGTGTGAGAATAATCGTGATCAATAATAATCCCGTGACGATTTTTACGTATTTTTGCATATTCGAACTTGGAAGAAGCATGTCGATGACGGTTGCCAACAGCACAAACACGATTATATTGGTAATCCATTCGGTTAAAAATGACATCTCTATTCCTCCTTCATCGAACCATCATCGTTATATTGCCGGCTGCAATGATGACGGTAATGCTCAAGAAGAACATGAATGATACGATCGCCAGTGCTGCAAACACATAGATAACGCTTTTCGCAATTGTATCGAGACAATCAATGACTGGTCCTCCACCAAGTGGCTGAAGAAGTGCAGCAGCCAATTTGTAGATGAAGGCGATCATCAAGATTTTAATCGCGGGAAAGGCTGCGATGATCAGTACGATTGCTACACCTGCAATCCCTACAGTGTTCTTTAGAAGCACCGAGGCGCTGATGACGGTATCTGCCGCATCGGTAAACATTCTTCCAATGACAGGCACAAAATTACCGGTGATAAATTTAGCGGTTCGGACCGTGATTCCGTCGGTGACGGCTGCCGTAGCGCCCTGCACCGAGATGACACCGAGAAACACAGTCATGAAGGCACCCAATAGCCCTATACTCCAGGACCGCAGCAACTGTGCAAGCTGGGTCACTTTATAATGCTGCGACAACGTGCTGACAATGCTCAAGAGAGCGGAAAGGAATAAGAGCGGGAGGACGACATTCTGAATCAGCAGTCCGCTAGTGTTCATCAGGAACAGGATGACCGGATGAAAGAATGCTGCAGATACCATCCCGCCGGAAGCTGCGATCAACGCAAGCAATAAGGGAATAAGTGCAATGATGAAGTTGATCATAGTCGATATCGCTTCCTGCGTGTAATCGATCGCTACGTGAAAGCTGTTTAAGGCGATGATGATCAGGACCATAAAGATGATTCCATAAGCCACTTTGCTGACGCTTCCCCCTTCAAATGCGTTCTGAAGGGATTGCAGAAACATACTTAAAATCGTGAGCAGGATCAATGTCCCTAACAGCTTGCCGTTCATGACCAACTCTTGAAAGGCAAATCTGAGTATGCCGGTGAACCAGGCTTTCAAAGAAAATTCTTTCTCTCCTTTTATAAAATCCATTAAACTGCCCTTCTGACTCTCAGGAAGGAACCCTCCGTATTCATCCACGATGCTTGTCCAAAAGCTTTTCAATTCGTCGATTCCCAAGTCCTCCAGCTGTTCGTTTATGACCTGCTGCTGCAAGCCGGGATCTTCTCTTGCTTCATTCCCCTCTGCTTGTCCGACTGAGGCTCCCATGAAAATGAAAAGCAGTGCTGTGATGAGTATTCGATTTAATTGCTGCAATTTTCCCACCTCTTCATCCTCTCTTATCCGGTTGGAATCATGTTGATGATGGTTTCAATAATGACGGTCAGGATCGGCACGGCCATAGCCAAAATCAAAATCTTACCTGCCAGCTCCACCTTGGCAGCGATCGCGCCCTGTCCTGCATCTTTCGTGATATGCGAAGCAAACTCAGCTATATACGCGATTCCAATAATTTTCAGTATCGTTTCAACATAGACAAGATTTACGTTTGCATTCGCCGCGAGCTTCTCGAGCATGTGAATAATGGTATAAATCTGATCGATTAAAAAGAGAAAAATCGAACAGCCGACAAATACGATCAGCAAGAAAGCAAAGTTGGGCTTTTGTTCTTTGACGATTAATGCAAGAAAGGTGGATACAAGGGCGATACCGACAATTTGGATGATTTCAATCGCTGACTCCCCCTTTATCCTTGAAATAAAAAGACCGATTTGATCTTTTGAAACAAATCATCCACGATGGATGCCACCATAAAAAGAATATAGATAAAGCCAAATAGTGTGACCCATTGTGCGTATTCTTTTTTCCCCACTTGATCCAAGATGGTATGCAAAAAGGCGACGACAATACCCACCCCTGCTATTTTGAAAATAATATCCACATCGATTCCCATATTTTTTCCCTCCTGATTTCTTAAATCGCACAAAGTGGGTTACCAACGGACATAAGTCCGCCAGGCTTTTGTCGTGTCATTCCTTAAAGCAGCAGGATGATAAGAAGAAGACCTGATAAAAACCCGAGACTTTTCGTCATTTTTTCATATTTCCTTTGTCTTTCCACTGCTTCGGTTTCTTCTCTTTCCAGGTGTTTCAGTGCTAGGTGGATGTGTTTTTGCTGAGTGATTAAGTCGTGTTTTCCCAGATTTTCGCCAAACTGCTGCAGGATTTCATATTCTCCTGACCTAAAAGCTGTCAGTTTCCACACTTCATCCAGACTTTCTTCCCATGCTTTCTTTACTGAAATTTCCTGTTCCGTCAATTTCTTTGAAAAATTCTCAAAAAACCACGATACCGGCTTTTGAAGCTGCTTGGATATTTTTCTTGTCGCTTCATGAAGCGGTGTATGACTGTAGGTGATTTCAGCTTCGAGGGATTGAAGCGCCACTTTCAACATCCGCAGCTGCCTCGGTCTTTCCGTCAAATATTTTGAAACTTCAAACCCGGCCCATGATGTAGAGAGGAGAATGAAGATCGCACCTATGATTTTGATCATTTACGTCACGCTCACTTTGTTCAATAGAGATTGTCCATGCTCATTCCAAACTTTCGAAACCTGTCCGGGATGGTTGTCCCTTTTAAGTTCAATGTAACGTTCAATGCTTTGCATTGCGATAATCTCGCTGATCACAGGTCTTTTTTTCACTTCAGACAGAGAGGCCCCGTGGGTTGTCATGATTAACGTTATGCCGGCATTGACTGCTTCCTGTATTGCCTGCCCGTCTTCCGCACGGCCTATTTCATCGATGATCAAGACATCGGGACTCATGGAACGTATAAGCATCATCATCCCTTCAGCCTTCGGACATGCATCCAGGACATCGACTCTCGGTCCGAATAAAAGCTGCGGCACCCCGTTTACACAGCCTGCGATTTCAGAACGTTCATCAACGATACCCACTTTATAGGGGGGGATATTTTTCTCAAGATCCCCTGTAGAAATGATTCTCGCCAGATCCCTTAATAACGTCGTTTTTCCTGTTTGCGGTGAACCGATGATCATCGTGTGCTTCCAGTCCCCGTCGAATACATAGGGCATGAGGGGAGATGCAATTCCGATTTTTTGTCTGGCGATACGGATATTAAATGAAGCGAGATGACGTATCCCCTTCACTCTGCCGGCATCCAGGATGACCTTGCCGGCAAGCCCGACTCTATGTCCGCCATCTATCGTGATATAACCTCTTTTAAGTTCTTCCTCAAGGGTATAAAAGGAATGGTGGGAGAGTTTATTGATGAGTTGTTCAGAGTCTTCCGGTTTAACAGTGTACGAAAGAAAATAGGGTTTTCCCCTTGCCGTGACTTCCAAAACTCTGTTTGTACGGACTCTGATTTCTTCAGTTGTATCCAGAACATCTTGTGGAAGGGAAAGGATTCTTTCAGATATAGTGCTGGGTAGCAGGGCTAGAACTTCTTGCATGACAAGTACCTCCTCTTCTATTTCCACCGGACTTGATGCTGACTCGCATTTTATAGCGTACAAGCCCCCAGATAATACAATGTATTCTCTTGAAATTAGAATATGACTCAGAATTCAGCATCCATTCAGGGGACTTTAATGCGATGTAGAAAGAAAAACACAAAAAAAGCCTAAACAGACCGGATATCTGTTTAGGCTTTTCGGTTTAGTATTAAGTTGATTTTAGCCGCGTGATACGTATGTTCCGTCTGTCGTATTGACGACGAGGGTATCTCCTTCATTAACGAAGAAAGGTACGTTTACGACTAACCCGGTTTCGACTGTTGCCGGTTTGGAACCGCCTGAAGCTGTGTCCCCTTTGATTCCTGGTTCAGTTTCGGTTACAGTTAGTTCCACTGTATTCGGAAGCTCTACACCAAGAGTTTCACCTTCATACATCATGATTTGCACTTCCATATTTTCTTTCAAGAATTTCAACTCATATTCGATGGAAGCTGCAGGTAATTCTATTTGCTCATAGCTTTCATTATCCATGAATACATGCATATCGCCGTTTGCATAAAGATACTGCATTCTGCGATTATCAATTTGAGCTTTGGCTACTTTTTCTCCTGCACGGAAAGTCTTTTCCTGCACTGCTCCTGTGCGAAGATTACGAAGTTTAGAGCGGACGAAAGCTGCACCTTTTCCGGGCTTAACATGCTGGAAATCCATGACTCTCCAAATTCCATTATCCACTTCGATTGTTAAACCTGTACGAAAATCATTTACTGAAATCATATTGTTCCTCCTAATATCAATCAGCCCTGCTGAAGGACTAAAATGGTAGAATAATTAGATCTTTTGTTGAGTGTGTCAATGTCTCATTGGAATCCCCGGTGATCAGAGTATCGTCTTCGATACGCACTCCACCTACTCCAGGTACATACACTCCCGGTTCAACCGTTACAATCATACCTGGCTCAAGCACTACCTCAGAACGGGAAGAAAGACCAGGGCCCTCATGAACTTCAAGACCGAGTCCATGTCCCAAAGAATGTCCGAAGCATTCACCATACCCTTTTTCTGTTATGTAATCGCGTGCGATGGCATCGGCATCTTTCCCTGTCATTCCAGGCTTGATTTGTTCCATGGCAAGAAGCTGAGATTGAAGGACAACATCATAAATCTCCTTCAGTTTCTCACTTGGCTCCCCTACAGATAAGGTGCGAGTCATATCAGAACAATATCCTTTATAGTATGCACCATAATCTAAGGTGACAAAATCGCCTTTCTCGATGACTTTATCACTGGCAACTCCATGAGGCAGGGCAGAGCGGACTCCTGATGCCACTATGATATCAAATGATGAAGAAGCGGCACCTGCTTTTCTCATAAAGAATTCTAATTCGTTCGACACTTCAAGCTCTGTAACGCCAGGTTTGATATAATCCAGAATATGTTTGAATGCTGCATCCGCGATGTCTGCTGCATCCTTAATAATCTTAAGCTCTTCAGATGTCTTAATCAAGCGTAACTTTTCAATCGTACCTGCTACCGGTACGAGTTCTGCCTCCAATACCTTCTGATAGCTTTCGAAGGCACTGTATGTCATATAATTTTTTTCAAAACCAAGCTTTTTAATTCCTAATTCCCGAACCTGTTTTGCGACTTCTTCCTGGATGGGACCTGTGTGCTGAACAATTTCATACCCCGCCGCCTGCTCCGCTGCCTGTTCTGTATACCGGAAATCAGTGATGAACAGTGCCTTATCCTGTGAGACAAGTACTATACCAGAAGAACCTGTGAAGTTTGTCATATAACGACGGTTATAAGTGCTGCTAATCAATATCCCATCTATACCGCTTTCAGTAAACGTATTGCGTAATTGTTCGATCTTCATCCCCTTACACTCTCCCTTTTATGTAATTAATGATTGCATCCAAAGCCAGTTCATACCCATAAAGTCCCAGTCCGACGATTTGACCGATTGTCTCAGCTGCAATGACGGAATGATGCCTGAAACTTTCACGCTGATGAATATTCGAAATATGAACTTCGACAACAGGCACTGATACGGACGCCACTCCATCCCTCAAGGCATAGGAGTAGTGGGTGTACGCACCTGGATTCAGAATGATGCCTTCATACCCGTCATCCTCAGCTTTATGGATATGATCAATTAATCCCCCCTCATGGTTCGATTGAGCCGAGAATAATTGATAACCTCTTCCTTCTGCCTTTTCCTTCAGCTTGTTTTCCAATTCCTGAAGTGTAGTGTGACCATAGATATCAGGCTCACGTTTTCCTAATCTGTTTAAATTCGGGCCGTTTAATAATAATATTTTCTTCATATTTAACCCCTAAAAAAATAGAATGTTCAACATGAACATTCTAACATAAACCATTTACCTATAACTACTAAATTATCTGATAACATGGCGGTCAAGGAACAACTTCTCCAGTCTTTTCTTTCTGCTCCTGATGTCTGAGTTCATTTTCTTCGTAAGAGATGGAATAGCCGATGAATACACCATACAGAACATAGATGCATAGTGTCGTGATTAACGTATGGTAATCGATGGCTGTCAAGGATTTCATACTTGGAAATAAAGGCTTCAATAATATGAATACAGCTAGAAATAACAAGACACCATACCCCGCCCCTATCCACATCGACTTTAATTTCCTTAAGCCTGCATAATAGATGAGAGCGACCCCGATGGAAACGATGCCATAAGCCAAAATGGAAAGAACGATTCCAATCCAGCGGTCTGACCAATCCCCAACCGCCCAAGGTTCGAAAATAATATTAGGTTCTATTTTCGTAAATGAAAAATAATAACAAAGATACGCAACCGCGCTCCATAGTAAGCCGCCTATAAATCCGGTAAGCATCACCATCGCAACGAATGACATCGGTTTCTCGCTTTGATTCTGTTCAAGCGAGGGGTCGGTCTGATCACCTTTTTCCTTTTTTTCATTTTGTTTTCTCTGTTCGGACATCTTGAACACCTCCGCTCATAGTATGTCCCAATCCATCAAACACTTGCATTTAATTCCTTTTAAGTAAAATTCAATTATGAATTTTGGTCTCGCAGTCTGGCTCTTTTTGAGAATTTTTAGTAAAATACTATGTAATGAAGATAATTTAAATATTCCATTGGAAGGTTTAGTGAAATATTATTAAGTGAATATGTTTACTATACACATAAAAAACCTTCCCCCTTTAAAATCTATTCTAAATCACGATTAAAATGGATTCCAATTGTCTAAAATAATCATATATAGTTTTTAAGACCGATTGAATCGTTAGGAGGTGGCTTTGTTGAACGCTCGCAATATCATGGTTCTCACTTTGACCGTATTAGCATTTGTAGGCTTGGGATCTTGGCTGATAGGAAATCCGCTGGGACTTCTGAGAAATATACTTATCACTGCAGCCGTCATCGGAATCATTTTCTTTATTTACCGCCGATGGTTCAGCAATAGAAGCGGTGCTGGCAGCAATGAACAGAGAGCGTTTCTTAAAGCAGCCAAACAATCCAAAAAGAGATTAAAGAGAAAATCGACAGTCAAGACACAGAAGTCTACTGTCTCTCCTCTGTCAAAAAAGCGTTCCACCCGAAAAAAATCCAATGCAAATTTAACGGTCATCGAAGGAAAGAAAAATAAAAAAAGCAATCGGGCATCGTTTTAAGAATGCCCGATTGCTTTTTTTTGATAATTCTAATAAGTCCATGTTTTCAGGAAGATCTCTCCTTGAAATTTCCCCATTTGAATCAACTCACTCTTTTTTTCTTTTGATAGTTCAAATTCAGTGGTCAAAACCCCTTCTGTTGGTATGAAGATGATGTTCTTCTCGTGCTTTCTCGAAATATATCTGGAATCGTGTGCATCTTTCATCGTTTGGAATAGGGCACTGTATAAATCGATTGCATTATCCACTTTATGCTTGGGACGTTCAATTAAATTATGGCTTAATTTCACCCCTATAACGGGACGGACCTTTTTAATGTTTTCTCTGTCAAACAGCCACATCGGAAAATTACTGAGTATTCCTCCATCTGCGACTAAACTGACCCCTTCGAGCGAACGTAATTTCACTGGTTCAAAGAAATAAGGAAGACTCGCACTCATCCTGATGGCACGGGCAACCGGAAATGTTTCAGGAGCAATTCCGTATTTCTCCAGATCATCCGGCAAAACAAGCAGCCTGCCGTTTGATAAATCCGATGCAATGACTCTCAGTGACTTTTCAGGGAGATCTGCAAACGTATATATCCCCCTTGCTTTAAGCTTTTGCCCAACCCAATTTTCAAGAGCTGCACCTTTGTACATTCCTAACCGAAAATAGATACTGAACCATTTGATGAAAGGAAACGGGATGATGGAGTTTGAATCCAGAAGCTTTTTGATATTCATTTCCTCCATAATATTTTTCAATTCACTGCTAGTGTATCCCGCAGCAATGAGGGCAGCTACAATGGCGCCGGCACTTGTACCTGCCACTCGCTTTAACCGCATCCCCTTTTCTTCAATTGCCTGATAAGCACCTATCAAGGCGAGCCCTTTGATTCCTCCGCCAGAAAATACCCCATCGATGTCCACAGGCTCCACTCCTTCAATGCTGTTTATACATCTTTAATTTAAATCGAAGGAATTTAGAACATAAAAAGACGAAACAGTCTCCAGAGGTGACGAATCCCAAAACAGGAACCTTGGGTTTGCTGGGCTTTGGACCCCGGCTGCCTGGACTCGAAGGTGAATATTCCTCCCCTTCAATACAAAAAAAGAAGAGGAACAAGCCCTCTCCTTCTTCATATCTATTTACAGTCCGCACTTAAGCTGAGCACCACAGTTGGTACAAGTGTTACAACCGCCCATATCTTTAACAGTACCTTTTCGGCAGACAGGACATGTATTACCCACTTCAGAACCAATGGTGACATCCGTTGAACGGACATCCTGAATGGTATCCAGCAGTACGATCGGTTTCTTTTCCGTTTTTATTTCTTCTTGTACCTCTTCTTCGTCGAAACTGTTTTCTTCCGCTTTAAGCGTGAGAACCTGCGAGTCACGACTTCCGTCGACGTAAACTGTACCGCCTTTCGCCCCGCCATTGTACAATCTTTCATACACTTTTTGTACTTCTTCCACGGTATATCCTCTAGGAGCATTTACCGTTTTAGAAATGGAACTGTCGATCCAGTTCTGGATGACACACTGAACATCGGCATGTGCTTCCGGTGCCAGGTTCATGGAGGATATAAACCATTCGGGCAAGTCGTTTGCATCCGCTTCTGGATTAAGCTTCAGATAATCTTCGACTATATCCGCTTTAACTTCAATGAATTTACCCAGACGTCCGCTTCTGTAGTACGTGAACGAGAAATACGGTTCTAACCCTGTTGATACACCTACCATCGTTCCGGTTGATCCTGTAGGTGCAACTGTCAATAGGTGTGAGTTGCGGATTCCGTTTGCCAGGATGCTGTCACGGACATCTTCCGGCATTTTTTTCATGAAACCAGATTCAATGAACGCTTTTCTCAACCTGTTTGTTTCGTCTTTTGTATCACCTGTCAGGAACGGGAAACTGCCTTTTTCCTTTGAAAGTTCGACTGATGCCCGGTAAGCCGTTGTAGCGATTACCTCAAACACCTCATCCACCAGCTTGTTCCCTTCTTCAGAACCATATTCTTTTTCACAGTAGATGAGAAGATCCGCAAGACCCATGACGCCTAATCCGACGCGTCGCTCACCAAGTGCCTGCTTTTTGTTTTCCTCCAGGAAATAAGGTGTCGCATCGATGACATTATCCTGCATGCGCACGCCTACTTCGACTGTTTTCTTCAGTTTTTCAAAGT
>NZ_JABMCR010000070.1 GCF_013179555.1 Bacillus haikouensis | reverse complement strand
ACCCAGACCTGTGCGTTCAAAGGTGAATATGTCTTGAACTTCAATTTGATTATGGTCATTTACAAACACTTCTGAGATATTCATGATTTTCCTGGTACCATCAGACAAACGTTCGGCCTGTACGATGAAATCAAGAGCACCGACAATATATTCCCTGATTATATGTGTAGGCAGGTCCATACCTGCCATGACGACCATACCTTCGACACGGCTTATGGCGTCTGATGGCGAATTGGCGTGGACAGTAGTAATCGACCCTTCATGCCCGGTATTCATTGCCTGCAGCATATCGAAAGCTTCCGATCCCCGGACCTCCCCGACGATAATTCGATCTGGACGCATTCGCAGGGCGTTCTTAACAAGTTGTCGTATAGAAACTTCCCCGGTTCCTTCCACATTCGCAGGGCGCGCCTCCAATCCGACAACACTTGAACGGTTCAACCTCAGCTCTGCAGAATCTTCAATCGTAATAACACGTTCTTTAACTGGTATAGATTTTGCCATCGCATTCAGAAGGGTGGTCTTCCCGCTTCCGGTACCGCCTGATACAAGGATGTTCATCTTTGCCTTAACGATTGATTCAAGGAAGAAAGCCATCTCATTGGTAAAGGTGTTATAGCTCATCAAATCTTCCATTTCAAACGGGGTTTTCTTAAATTTACGAATAGAGATAAGAGTTCCGTTTAAACTAATCGGGGGAATCACAGCATTTACACGGCTCCCATCCGGTAGACGTGCATCCACCATCGGAGAGCTTTCATCAATACGCCTCCCAAGCGGAGCAACAACTCGATCGATGATATGCCTTACATGTTCCTCATTTTTAAATGTGACATCTGACTTCTGCAGTTTACCTTTTTTCTCGATGAATACTTCGGAAGGTCCGTTAACCAGGATCTCCGTTATGGCCTCATCTTTTAATAGCGCTTCAAGAGGTCCAAAACCAACACTCTCGTCAATCAGTCTTGATAACATCGATTCTTTTTCATGACTTGGTATGACTACTTTTTCTTCTGCCATGAATTGGTTGATTAAACGCTCGATAGAAAGCCTTCGCTCCCCGGCATGCAGGCTCGTTAACTCTTCTAAATTTGTTTCTGTCAGTAACCTTGTTTTATAATGTTCGACCAATTCATCAATATATGGGTTTGAGGAGGAGCTTCTTCTTCCTTCATTGTACTCATATTCCTTATCTGCTTTTGGTTCCTGTTTTCTTTGAAAGAGTGACATCGTTCCACCTCCTTCTTTCTTTTCTCATTGTTTATTTCAGCATAGACGTGACCCATTTCTGGATATCTTTTGCTGGAGCGACCAATTTCTTCTCTTTTACTTCTTTCCTTAAAGGCTGTCCTTGGTTGACGGCTGCTTGAACCCCTTTGATATCTCTTCTTATTTCTGCAGTGACCGGTAAATCCACAAATCTTTCAAGATCTTTTTTAGTCAATTCGTTTTCTCTTCCGGTTAAGTTCACTACAAGTTCCATTTGTTCCAATGTCTGCGGCCCTAATCGCTTAAGAAGGTCTTCCACATGTTTGAGAACTCTGATTGCAGGTGTATCAAGGGTCATTACGTAGTACACCCTGTCTGCCTCTTCCAGCGCAGTGTACGTTTTTACATCCATCGCAGAAGGCAAATCAATTATGATAAAGTCGTAACACCTTTTACACGCCCTCAGAAGTCTTATCACAAAGTCTTCGTCAATTTTTTCAGCCATTTCAGCATCTCTCGGGCTGACCAGTACTTCTAACTTCGAGTGTGTTTCTGTCTCTGAGATATTCTTCAAGTGATGTTCATTAATTTCATTTATGACAGGAAGGAGATCGATTAATGAACGATTACTCTCGATTCCCAAATATGTCTCAGAACCGCCATATTGCAAGTTAAAGTCAATATGAATAACCTGGGCAGTGGACTCCAGTTTTAGTGTTTGGGCAAAAGCAGTGCTCAGCAGCGTCTTTCCAGAACCGCCTTTACCACTGTAAAAGGCAAAAATTTGTCCTTTTCCCCGTTTATAATTACCTGAGGATACAGCCGTTTCAGATTTCGTCTGAGTGTGTTGAAGAATATAACTGATTCGTTCTTTTATTGAAGATTCTTCATCCGGCACCAGGATGAAATCTTTCACCCCTTCACGGGTTGTTTCCCTTAACAACTCGAAATCCTGCTCTGTATGTACATAAACCGCAGCAGAATCAGGAAAGTCTTTACTGAGTTCTTTTATCTTTATGGTAACTGGTATGTTGGAGTCGCCCTGATAAAAGACTACAACACTTGGTTCATATTTTCTCAGCTCTGTTGACCAGGATTCTTCCGGTATATAAATCACTTCATATGAAGTGTTCAGCAGTTCAATTATGTTTTTGCTTAAATCGTTCTCTTCTCCAATGAGGAATATCTGATTTTCCTTACTCATAAGGTCCCTCCGTTATCTCTCTAACTGTCTATTCTTGTTTAGGTTTATCTTTCGGTTTAGCAGGCTGCTCATTTTTTGAGTCTTCTTTTTTCGGTTGGGCTTCCTTGGCATCCTGCTTCGGTTCTTCTTTCTTTTCCGGCTGAGGTTCAGCCTTTGTCTCTTCTGCTTTTTCTGCTTCGTCTTCCTGAGATGCTTCCTGTTTACCAACATTCGCTTTGATGATCCTGAGACTGTCTGCATAATTCTGCATGTGGATCAGTTCAGGTGCTTTTTCCATCGACACTTCCAGCTGGACCCCTTTGAAATCTTTGTCTTTTGCAACCCTTGCTACTTTCACATCTCTCATAAATACCGTTGTTTCTTCTTTATTATTAAAATGATGGGAAACGATGATATCTACACGATCCAGTGCTTCCAAGGGTTCATCAAAGAAGACACGTTCATTCTGCATCAATGTTATCAGTCTATTGTTCTCGTCCACTACTGAGGACGCCCGCTTTAATATGTTTGTGGTAATCATGTCTCCTGTCGCCAATGGAACAACCGATACTTTATTGACTAGTTCATCAACATCCGTAACATGATAGTCCTTCAGAAATTTTTTAGGGATTTCCTCTGTTTTGACATTGTCAGGCGTGATAAGGCTGCGTGATGCAATCTCTTTATCAGCTACGAATATTTTAACGCTGGTTCCTAAGTTCGTATTAAGGGCCTGAACTTTTTTCAATACTAAAAAACCCGCCGTTACAGCTAACAAAATGGATAAAACAATAAAAATAATAGCTTTTCTCTTCGATTCAAGCATTCACGATGTTCCTTTCTTTCTATAGATAACGGTTAATAGAGTATTTAAATGACGCAAATTCTGGAAGCAGCTCTCCTCCCTCATGTTGTATTTACGAGTAAGAACATGTTTCGATGTCAATTCCATCCATAAATGATACATTTGTATCATTATTGAATATTTTGGAAGTAATTCAACTCTTATTTACCACCAATTTCACGTTTAGAAACATGATTGTTATATTTTCTTCATAATTTTTTCCTATATATTAATTATCACCGGATGCTACTAACGTCAATGACTGTTGGAGTTTGTCGAATTCTGTCTGATTCTAAAGAACTATACACGGCGTTTTCATCGTTTAAAAAAGAGGTATAAAGTTGCAAGTCAATAGTTCCTATGTAAATAAATCAATAATGGAAACTGTTTTAAACATGGTAAGTTTTAGGTTAATTATTACAAATGTTAAATTTAGTAGGTATTTGTAATTATTTGTGAGCAGGAATTGGAATAAATACCCCGTGTCATATCGAAAGCTCCCCATTTGATGAACGGAGAGCTCTCGGTATTTTATAGAAGTCTGATTATTTTTTATTGTTCTGCAGTTTTATAGAAGGAGTTTTTCGATGTGCCCGATTAAATCTTCCGGGGAAAGGACTGCTTCTCCCCCTCCCTGGATGAAGTCTTCTTTGCCGCCGCCTTTTCCATCGATTTTCGAGAAGATTCCGGGTGCAATTTCTTTCAAATTGAGATCCGGCATTTTACCTTTTGCTCCAACCAGTTGAAGTTTCGTTGCGTTTTGGGCGACGAAAAAGACAACCGCATCTTCTTTTTCAGTTATGATTAGGCGTGCAAGAGTTTGAAGTTCTTTGATCGGTCGGTTTTGATAGGCCTTTGATATGAAGGCCGAATCTTCTCCTGCAGGTTTGGCTTCTTTTATCAGTGCATCCGCTTCGTATTCTAAGAGCTGGTGATTGGTTTCTTCCAGCTGTTTGTCCTGGAATTTCATTCTTTCAATCAGCTGCTGAGCGGCATCTGCCATCTTGTCTTGCGGTGCCTGCAAAATTGCCGTCAGTTCTTTTATCACCTTGTTCTTCTGATGGAGCTGCTCAAGCACCCTTCTGCCGCACACAAATTGGAGTCTGATATGGCTTTTATGCTTTTCCCAATCAAGGATTTTGATTGCGCCGACTTCCGACGTAGAGTGGGGATGCGTTCCCCCGCAACCGTTGTAATCAAAGTCCGGGATGATGACCAGGCGGATATCTTCGGAAACGGATGGCTGCTTGCGGAGTGGATAGTCTGCTGCTTCATGGGCTGTCATCCATTTCGTTTGAATCTGCCTCGCTTCCCCTATGATTATATTGGCGAGGGTCTCTGCCTTCACAGCTTCTTCTTCCGTTATCTTTTTTACAGCCAGGTCGATCGTCAGGATTTCTTTTCCCAGGTGAAAGCTGATCGTTTCATATCCGCAGGTTTCTGCAAATGCAGCTGAAAGGATATGCTGACCTGCATGCTGCTGCATGTGGTCAAAGCGCCTGTTCCAGCTGATTTCTCCCTTAATGCTGCCAGTGGTATCTTCCATTTTGCTTTCAATATAGTGACGGATTTCTCCGTTTACTTCTTCTACGTTCGTGACTGGAACCCCATTAAGTGTACCTTCATCACACGGCTGTCCGCCGCCTGTTGGATAGAACGCAGTTTGATCGAGCAAAACAAACCAGCAGCCGTCGTTATCCTGACGCTGTTCATTGATTACCGTTTCAAATGTTTTGATGTAAGCATCTTCATAATATAGCTTTCTGGTCATAGATATCCCATACCTCCCCTATTTTCTTCTACTTTATCATACATCTGCTGTTTCACGGTCTTGTGACCCCCTTATTAGGGCAAGATAGGATTACTCGAGTACCGCTAGTCTTTTAAAGAAGGAGGTGTCCTCTATGTTGAACGAATTTAAGAAGTTTGCCCTTAAAGGAAATGTGATCGATTTAGCAGTCGCAGTGGTCATAGCTGCTGCATTCGGGAAGATCGTATCCGCATTAGTAGACTACATCATTATGCCGCTGACAGGGACCATTCTTGGAGGCATCAGTTTTGAACATTTAACGGCAGCCGTTGGGGATGCAGTGATCGAATATGGATTATTCATTCAATCGATTGTTGATTTCTTTATCATCGCCTTATCCCTCTTCGTGTTCATCCAGGCTTTCAATCGGTTAAAACGGAAAGAAGAAATTGCTGAAAAAGCCCCCGTGGTTGATCCGAAAATTGAGCTTTTGACGGAGATCCGTGATTTATTGAAGAAATAAAGATAGAGGCGAGACAAAACTACAATTCATACTCTTAAGACGAGCAGTGTCAGGTACCAACATATTTTAGTCTCCAAACACCGTTTTTGATTTCCGTGCAAGACTTCACTTTCCGCGGGCAGCCGGTGAGCCTCATCGTCTCGATGCTCCTGCGGGTTAGAAATGCGGAGGCGACAAGCATAAGGCGAGCAGCTCTTTGCCTTTTTGGCTTGCATGACTTATGACCTCGAGTCCCAAGCCGCCGGAGCGGGACAAGTCTAACCTGTCCCGCTTTTCCTCAGGGAGTCTGCGTCTTGCACTCCAATCAACCGCTGGAACAAGCTAATATGATTAACATTCTTTAAAAGAACCTATTAAAAAATCCGAACTAATTCGAATTCTAATCAAAGAATTTGAAATAAAGTTCGGATTTTTTTTCGGCTAAAACACATTTGTCCGAGCCTCTTTCTTTATTCCATTACCCAGAATTTATTCATATCAGGATCAGTATGATACTCCCGTGCGGGTATGTGTTTTTTTAAATTCGGCCTGATCCGGGTCAAAATATTTCTCGTTGAAATCTGCTACAAATTTGTCCTCTTTAATATAGCCTGAACCCCATGTGGGATCCATCGTCAACCAGTCGCCGTCCACGTTCGCTTCGACCCAGGCATGCCTTTGCGGCCACAAGCCTCCGCTTGCCATCCCTTCTACAAATCGTGCTTCGATGCCGCTCGCTCTCAAGAGTGCAATCGCAAGGTAAGCATAGTCCTGACAGACTCCCGTTTTCTCATCAAGTGTCTTCAATGCACTATCATCCCACTCGAATTCTTCGTTTTCCAGCTTCTCCACATCATAAGTAACATTTTTGGCAGTGTAATCGTAGATTGCTTTCACTTTATCGCGATCGGTCTTCTTACCTTCTGTCAGCTTTTGTGCCAGCTCCTCAATCTTTGGATCGTCGGATTCTACCCCTCTTGAAGGAAGGAGATCCCGTTTATCCCGGCCTGTTGACTCCACTTCGAACTTGGCAAATCCGTAGAACCTGAAAGAATCGCTGTTTTCTTCTTTGATTTCCGGTACGCTTAATGTCACTTCATACGTACCGGGACCAAAGCGGAGATAGAAAGAATCCTCGAAAGTGAAGTCTTCAACAGGAATGACGTCGAGTGCTTCATCCTCTCCTTTTTTCGTGGTGATATAGATATGATCGGTTTCTGGTCCGAACTCCGCCTTAGGGTCGATGCTGCCTTTTACCGTATACAAACCCTCTGATTCATCTCCGCCATATTGAGGGGATTCCAATGTGACTCCTCGCTCCATATACGTGTCTGAGTACTCAATCGGACTCATCGTTCGGGTGGACTCGTTATCTATCAATATAGTCGTTGCAGTCTGATAATAATTCTCGCGCTCCTCATCAGGGACGAGCACTTCAAGTTCATGAACGCCTTTCCCATAAAATAAAGGGACGTCATAAGAGAATGTTCCATCTTTTACCGGGATGACATGAGTCCACGTATCAGAATCTTTTCTTAACTTCAGCATGATGGTATCATCATCTGTCAGCTGACCTGCTTCACCTTTAAACGCAAACACCTCATTTCCCTTCGTAAAACTTGAATCAAGGCTTACATTCAGGTCGGCATCACGGCCGAAAGGAGTGTAGGTCACATCCCGCTTCACCTCAGGATTCACATTGTGAACGGTAAAAGATGCCGTATCATAAAAGTAATTCTCCCGGTCCTTACTCGGCAGCTGGACTTTTACACTGTATTCTCCTTCGCCATTGAAGAAATGAATCACCTGCTTAAACTTCCCACCCTCAATCGGGGTGTAGTATTCAAGCTGATCACCAGCCAGACCTTCCTCCTTTGAGCGCACTTTAATCCAGGCATAGTCTGACTTCAAACCGCTGTGCTTTTCAATCTCGCCTTCCACAACGACTTTTCCGTTAGCGGCAAATTCTTTATGTTCTGGCCCTGAAAGCGTCACACCGATTTCTTCACTATATGAAGTCAGTTCAATCGGTTCAAGCTCCAATTCTTCATTTTTTTCATTCACGAGCTTTTCATATTGATCTTCTTCCTTCGCTTCTTCTTTTCCGGCTTGCGTTTCAGCCGAATTGCTGCAAGCGGAAAGAAGCATAAAACTTGCTATAATACACAACAGCACCAACACCAGCGGATTTCTATATTTCATGACATTCTCCTCCAGGGTTCTTTTGAATTTTGCATCCCATATATGTACGGTTCAGACAAATTTTGGTTCCTGATGCTTTTTTCCCATTCTGATTATTATTATAAACCTATACAAGATGAATTTTCTGGAAAAATTATTACCTGAGCGTGCTTTTGATTCAGGAGTTCAAATCCCCCTTATAAATGAAGAGCTTATCGGGTAAGCTCTTCAATATAAATTTACCATGGAGGCACGCTTTAGTTTATACGTTCCAGAATCGATGCTGCAAAAGCCGTAACGTTAAAACCAGGATCGGATATTGCGGTAACTCCCGGTATGGAGCTTTCCATATAAATTTCAACTTCATCACCGGCATTAAGCTTCAATATGGCTGTCACCTGCACTGCATTTGTGAATGGGACTCCCGTTCCCCAGAAGTCATTATCTGCCGCTTCAAACGGATTGCCGTTTATTCTTATTTCCACTCTTGTCCGGTAATTCTCTTCGAAGCTGTCAGGTATGAACCCCACGGTTCCGGTCACTAAATAAATCCCTTTCTTCCGGGGGATGAAAATTGAGTCACAGCGGTCATATTCACGTCCGAGGTCAAACTCTTCCTCTTTGAAGAATAACTTCACAGAAGTATCTGCCGGCACAACCTGACTTTCAGTGGAAACTGCCCTGAAAGCAGATCCTTTTTTCACCTTTCGTTTACCCTTTTTATAGCGCTCTGTCATACTATTCACCTCCCTTCCAGTAAATGAAATGACTCTATTAAATAGAACCATTCTATCTATCCTATGTGAGCTGAAAATAATAGATAAGATGTTTGTCCCGATGACATGTTAATTGGATGAAGGGTCCGCAAGAAGGCACGAAAAAGGTCTCCCACCTTTGAAAGATGAGAGACCTTTTTTCTGAGACGATGCACCCTTTTTAATTTTCTAATGTCCTGCTCCTGCATGATCGACATGCTTTAAGTGCTCCTTGTTCATCATGATGAAGATGACAGATAGAAGGACAAATCCCGCTCCAACTATAAACGGCAGGCTTGGGTTATAGATCTCAGCTAGCTTCCCCGCAGTGAAGGGAGCAATCGCCCCTCCTAAAAACCGGAGAAAGCTGTACGCTGCCGAGGCTGTCGAACGTTCGACAGGAGCCGCGTTCATGACGGCAGTGGTAATCAGTGTATTATTGTTTCCCAGGAATGCACCCGCCAGGATCACGGCTGCAATGACCACCCATTGTGTAGATGTCCAGATGCCCATCGCCAGCAGCAGCAGGGCAAACAGGGTGAGCATGGCACACATCGACTTGATCGTCCCGAACCATTGCTGCAGCTTTGGCGCCATGAATACAGAAGTGACGGCAAGCAGTACGCCCCAGCCAAGGAATACATATCCAAGTCCGTGCTCATCAAGCCCCATCACAAAAGGAGCATAAGCAAGCAGCGTAAAGAAACCAAAATTGTATAGCGCAGCAGCAACACCAAACACGAATAATGAACGATGTTTCAACGCACGAAAAGGATCGGCCAATGTTGTTTGCTTCTCTACCCTTGTCGGCTTCTCTGCTTTCGGCATGAAAATGGTCAGTCCGATAAAGGCAATGACCATAAGTGTCGCAACTCCAAGAAATGGACCTCTCCATGACATGGCACCGAGCCAGCCGCCAAGCAGCGGACCTACGGAAATCCCAAGACCGATCGCCGCTTCATAAAGTATGATCGCTTTGGCCGCACCGCTGTTTGAAAGTGACACGATGGCCGCTAAAGCAGTCGCAACGAACAACGCATTGCCCAGACCCCAGCCGCCCCGAAGTCCGACGAGTGTCCAAATATCATTGGATAACCCGCCAAGTGCTGAAAACAGGGCAATGATGACGATACCCAAAAGAAGTGTGCCTTTCACCCCGATTCTTGAGGAAAGCATTCCTGTAATGAGCATCGCAACGGCCATCACGGCATTATAGCTTGTGAAAAGCAGTGTTACCTGACTTTGCGAAGCATCCAGCTGACTCGCGATTGCCGGCAGGATCGGATCTACCAATCCAAGGCCCATAAACGCGATGATACAGGCAAAAAAAACAGCCCAGACCGCTTTCGGCTGTGCCAGGATTCCTTTTTTCTCTACATCGGCCGGGTCCATTGCAGGCGGTGATGAAGGGACGGATGGTTGAATAGATGACATACGTATTCTCCTTTTCTTCATAATATATTTAAACTTTTCTAAACTAGTTGTATGATGAAAGTTTATAATTGTATTATACAACTATTTTCCGCTTCGTCAATAACCTCTGATATTTTTATATGGTATCATAGAAGATATACTTGTTATTATTGCGGGGTTATCGTATGAATGAAAACCATTTAGAAATGATTGAATTGGAGCTCGCCATCCTCATCCGCAGGGCAACCAATCTCTCTTCCCATAAAAAACTGGGCAGCCTCGATCGCTCTGCCTATTTATTGCTGCGACGAATCGCCAATAAAGGAGCAGCAGGCGTGAAGCTGCTGGCAGAAGAATTCATGCTCGACATTTCCACGATCAGCAGACAGGCAGCCGCTCTTGAACAGAAAGGCTACTTGTACCGTATACCTGACCCTTTAGATGGAAGGTCATATAAATTGGACATCACAGAAAAGGGGATAACTATTTTTAAAGAACACAAGCAGGCTCGTTTGGAGCGGTTATCGGAGATCATCGAGGAATGGCCGGACGAAGAACGGGAAGTTTTCGGGAAGTTGTTGAAGAAGTTTAATGAGTCGTTGATATTGTGAAGGATTTGGGGAGCTTGGGAGGCTCCCTTTTTATTTGAAGAGAGCAGTTCCGGCCTTTCATCAATATATTGGTGAATACGTTATGAGGGGGAGAACCTGGTTGATCATAGCACAGGTCTGGCTTTTCCGGATCCCTCCCCAATAAGGAAAAACGCAACCAATAAGCGACCAACTCTTCCGTCATAAAAAGTACTCCCATCGTACAATACCGATGGGAGTTTTTCACTAAACCCGATTTTCACAAAATAGTGTTAGTGCTTTAACGTATCAAGAATCCCCGTACTTTTATTACATCCATCCTTTACCAGACTTCCTTTTGCTCCTTATTTTACGAGAAGCTCTTCTCTCGTTTGTTCTGCCGCTTTCACCATCACCTGAAGTGCTGCAACAGTTTCCTCTATACCCCTGGTTTTTAAGCCGCAATCGGGATTAATCCAGAACAGTTTCGGATCAAGTACTTGAAGCGCACGATGAATGTTTCTGGTCAACTCTTCAAGTAATGGTACCCGCGGGCTATGAATATCGTATACCCCAAGTCCGATTCCCTTATCATACGTATTATCCTCAAAGGCATGAATTAATTCACCGTGGCTTCTTGAAGTTTCAATGGAAATAACATCCGCATCGAGTGCTTTAATTGCATGAATAATATTTTTAAAGTCTGAATAACACATATGGGTATGGATTTGGGTCTCATTTTGAACAGAGGATGTCGCCAATTTAAACGTATAAACGGCGGCATCCAGATAGCCTGCCCATTTTTCACGTTTTAACGGCAGCCCTTCCCGAATGGCGGGCTCATCCACTTGAATCATGCGGATTCCATTTTCCTCTAGTGCTTCAACCTCTTTTCGAAGTGAAAGCGCAATTTGATTCGCCACCTCGTAACGTGAGATATCATTACGGACAAATGACCAATTTAAAATCGTAGTCGGCCCTGTCAACATTCCTTTTACCGGTTTGTTTGTTAACGATTGGGCATATACAGTTTCTGAAACTGTCATTGGTTTCTTAAAAGCGACATCACCATAAATCAGCGGAGGCTTCACACATCTGGAACCATATGACTGAACCCAGCCGTATTTTGTAAATTGAAAGCCGGCTAGTTTCTCTCCAAAATATTCAACCATATCTGTTCGTTCAAATTCCCCATGTACAAACACGTCCAAACCAAGATCTTCTTGAATATTGGTCCACTTTTTTATTTCTGCTTTAATATAGCCTTCATATTCACTGTCAGTTAATTCGCCCTTCCGCCATTTTAACCGCTGTTTTCTTACTTCTTTCGTTTGCGGGAAGCTGCCAATAGTTGTCGTAGGCAGCAGTGGTAATTGAAAAGCCTGTTCTTGAAGTCCTCTGCGTACTGTAAATGGCGCTTTCCGCTCTGCTTGATCCTTCTGTAAGCTGCGAATCGCTTCTCGAACTTGCGTATTATTTCGAATCGATGATTGATTTAATTTATGAATTGCTTCTGTGCTTTCATCGATTTCTTTTTGTATCACCCGTTTTCCATAGTTCATGCCATTTGTAAGTATGCTGATTTCATCTAATTTTTCATCCGCAAATGCCAGTGCATTTTTTAGAATATCATCGAGCAACTCTTCATTTTTAACTGTCACAGGAACATGCAAAAGGCTTGATGATGGCTGAACAATTAGTCTTGTTTTTGAAACAACCTCTTCAATCTCGCTTAGAAGGGAAAATGTTCCTTCTAGATCCGCACGCCAAATGTTTCGTCCGTCAATGACTCCAGCTGCAAGTTCCTTATCCTTAGGAAAACCATACTTTTTCAACGCAGCAAGATTCTGACCGTTATCATGGACAAAATCAAGACCAATCCCCTGAACAGGAAGTGAGACGACCTCTTCGTAATGCTCAATACTGTCAAAATAAGTTTGCACCATCACCTTAACGTTTGGCGCTGCATCCTTTAATGCCTGATAGACTTCGTTAACTAAAGAAAGCTCATCACTTAGAATAGAAGTGACTAAGATTGGTTCATCTATTTGAACCCATTCCGCTCCCTCTGCCTCCAGTTCACGTAAAATTTCAGCATAAAGAGGGACAAATTGCTCGACAACTGATTTAAAGTCTTTTTTGTCGTATCCTTTTGATAACTTTACAAATGTAATCGGCCCTAAAATAACTGGTTTCCCATGAATACCAAGCTTTTGCTTCGCCTCTTGAAAAAATTGAAGCGGTCGATTCTCAACAAGAGCAGGGGTTGTTTCATTGAGCTCTGGAACGATATAGTGGTAGTTTGTGTTAAACCACTTTGTCATTTCAGCAGCAACCGCCTCTTTCGTTCCCCGAGCGATATCAAAATAGGTTTCAAGCGACACCTTCCCGCCGCTGTATTTAAAACGCTTTGGTACTAAACCGAACATAACAGCCGTATCCAGGACATGATCATATAAACTAAAGTCCCCGACAGGAATCAAATCAATTCCGTGCTCCTTTTGCTTCTTAAGATGCTGCAGGCGAACCTCTTCTATTCGCTTCAAGAATGTCTCCCTTTCTAACTTTCCTGTCCAAAACTGTTCCAAGGCTTTTTTCCATTCACGTTTTTCCCCGATTCTTGGGTATCCTACATTCGAACTTATCACGTTTTCCATATAGGTTTCCTCTCCTTTTTCAATCAAATCTTAGTTTCAAACATAAAAAATCTCCCTTTTCCAAAGTAGAAAAGAGAGATTGATACGTATAATTAACTAGAGTCCGAGCCTTCTGGTGTACTCAACACGTATGTCTCACCTCCTCTATATCCCCGTAGAGTACTAGCGCATACAACAGGCAGGTTTCCTGACTTAGGTTCATTGCTTCTTATCCCTTCCCATTTCCCTAAGAAACAGTGGCTAATCGATAAGTTGCTCCCCATTACAGTGGCGGGACCGTGCCGGCTTTCCACCGGACTTCCCTTTTAAGCCGCGTAGAAGATCTCTACACAGCACCTGAAGCTTTTGATATGAAGTTTAATAAAAACAAATTTGGAACTGAACTAATATTTTTTCTTTTTATAACATAAACAGCCCCTCTAGTAGAACATAGAGAGGCTGGCGAATCCTTTTTTCATCCCTCTCATTTCCCAAAGCAATAAGCCTTGCTGGAATTAGCACCTTTTTAACTCAGTTGTTAAATGGTTGCCGGGCTTCATAGGGCCAGTCCCTCCGCCTCTCTTCATAAGAGTATTAAAATTTTTAATGTTTTGAATTTAAATGCAATGGTAGCATTTTGAACCGGGGTTGTCAAAGATTATTAATGTAGTACAAAGTTCCATACCAAAATAAAATCCTCTCAGAAGCTCAGAGTGCTTTGAGGGAGGTAACAAAAATAAGGTGTTTGTTTCTTCGAATGACAAGCAGTATGTCATTTTGGGATGTACAAAGGCCTAGAACCTTTTCACAGTAAGGTTTTGGGAGATATTCAAACATGCCGCCCTTATTTCCACCATTTTGTACCATGTTTAACGTTAGGCGACACATTGTACTAATCCGCATTATCAAGCATTTTCTGATGATTTGTGATGTAATATATTTATTATATTTAATGGAGTAACATAAAGATTTGTTATCTTTTTGTTACTCCATTATAATTAATATCTTAACATGGATATTTAACAAATATTCAATGTTGTATAGAAATTAAGAATTAATTTCTTTTTTTATTACATCAAATAAATAATTGGATTTATATTCCTCAATAGTTAAATATTCATAAGCAGTATTTTTTCTAGTCGTTATTAAGAATTTCTTCCACATAGGATTAGTTACTTCCCAACTAAAATGAGACAATACTTCAATATCCTCTTCCCAATTAGTTATCCATTCAATTTTTGTTTCATTTGTAATTATTGCATTATTAATATAGTATCCAAGAGCTTGCTGTGTTGCATAATGTCCCAGTATATTTTTCAAAACATTTCCAGGATGAGGTGGCAAATTACTAAAGAGCTCTGTAAATAACTTATCTAGAAAAACGATAATATCGTCATATTGTTGTGCTAAGTTTGCAGTGTCCTTCCTGTTTGGACTCTTTTTACCGAAAAGTATTAAGCTAATGAATTCCTTAAGTCGAGGACTAGTTGAAAAATAATCATTCCCCGGTCGTGCTAATCTATTTTTATTAAATTCAATTTTAGCTGTTTGAAGCGCATCACAAACCTCATAAAGCTCAGTAACTAGTACATTTAGAACATCTCTTGTATCAAATTTTGTAATTAGTGACATTGAAACTTTTTTAACATTTGAATTGATATCAGCAAACAAGTTCTTTTCATCTTCAATTTGTAGTCCAAAGTATATTTGAACTGTAAGGAATGAATTTAACATTTTTTCCTTTTTATTAATATCATTTGTATTTTCTAAAAGTCGTTCCATTGCTTTTATACGATGTTGACCGTCGATTACAATTAGCTTTTTTTCAAGTGGCAACTCTAACTCAAAATCCTTACTGTAATAATTAACTGGATTACCTCTAAACGAGAAAACCAATGCTGGAAAGAATATCCCTAACTCATTATCTTGATTCTCAAGGTACTTAACAATTTTCGGGATTCTCCCGTATGATACATCCCTGTTAATATTTTTATCAATTTTATAAAGCTCTAGAATATCTCTTACCTTCATTTGAGATGATAGCATCCCTTTTTCTTTGTTTCCATTTATAATATCTATAGTTCCAAATATACTGACGGTTGACATTTTATTGCCCCCTCGAATTACGATAAAAGGTTAATAAAAACTCCGACATGTTAACTGTCGACTTCCCTCTAGCACCAAATTTATATTTCTTTGTTTGAGAATTGTAATTAGTAGCTAATCGATCAAAATCTTTATTTTTGTGGGACCAGCTAATTTTTCCGACTACATTTTCAAATAAACTTTCCATCGTTACATCTGGATATTCCTTAAATGCTGAATTGACAAACTTAGCTATTCCAAGTATTACATTAGGATAAAAAATCACATATTTATCTCTATCTAAAGCCTCGATTGGGGCATGCTTTCTAAGTAGAGTAAGAAATTTTTCTGTTTTTAATTTATATTGATTATAGTTTTTTTGGCTTATGGTTTTACGAGAACTTTTATTAAATCCTCCATCGTTTAAAGCTAATGCTACTAGATATAACGTAGCCGCTGTAAGCAGTTTTGATCGTGTTGCCTTTAATCTAATCTCAAAAAGATCCTCAGGTATAGTTGGATGATTATAGACTATTTCTTTAACTAGCTGCCCATAAAGATCATTTTCTTTATACATTATTAAAAGAGTATTATTAACTGGTGATGAGTTAGAGTTTATATCTGTGAAAAGCTGACGTTCTTTTTCGATAGGTAAATCAACAAAAACCTGAATAGTAAGAGGAAAATCATTTACCTTTTCCAAGTTCAACGAATCTTTTTGTGATTGAAGCTGTCTTTTTAGAATTTCAAACGCCTTTATACGGTGTTGGCCATCTAAAATTACTAACTTCTCCCCAAATTGCAATTTATATTGTAATTTATCTTTATCATAAGTTCCTTGTCCTCTAGCTGAAAATATAAGAGGTGGAAAATAAATATCATTGCCTTCTAATCCATATTGAATATATTTTTTTATACTTGAAATTTTATTTTCATCGGCTTCTCTTTGGACTTCTTGATCTATTTCTAAGAACTTTAAAACCTCATTTACTGTACATTGAATAGAGATTACCTTGTGGTTAAATTGTTTTCCACAAACACCCTTTAATGTAATAAAATTACCGCTCTTCCTTGAAATTTTTGTCAAATCCACCCCAAACTCCCCCTTCTCTCTAGGCTCTGTATTGATTATATACGATATCGATTCGAAATTGTTTAATTTTTCATGAAAAATTAAACTTTTTTCCTATTTTATACCTTTATTTATTGCTCTAATGTTTCAATTACGTTTTTCATTGATTTTATTATGTAAATTATCCTAGCTATTACTTCACGTATTTCTTTAAATAAATGCGAGTTATTGCTTAATGTAATAATTTAATTAGCTTTATTAATTATTTTTAATTAAAATGGTTTACTTTTTATTATTATAGGTTTCGGAATCAAATACTACCTCGATAGCTTTTTCCATTTTTTACAATCTACTCACTTTGCCTCTTTTGTAGCCTCATAATCGGCCATTCATTTCATGTTAATGCGCACGTTCCCTGCCTCCCTTTTAACCGTTTTAATCCTTTTTTTAAAAATATGACTTGTGTAGATTCTGGCCGATTGTTTCTCTCATTCCATAAAAGCATTAACTCATAAACTATAGGAGCGATAAATCAAGCCTTAGCAAGTGCCCGACAAGGGATGCAGTTGACATATCCCGCTCCCCTTCACTAACGCTCTGAATGATCTTTATCCAATAACTTTCTGGCTTCTTTACAGGCATTACCCTGCTCGACAACTATTTGTAATAACCACTCCGGCAAATTAGGTAATGGTGTTTCAAGAATCCTATTGGATAATTCCCATTCGTATCTTTCCCACATGTTTGTATGGAGCAGCTAATGCTATAGACCCTCCGTCAGCTCAAACATCTAGTTCAGTTAGTATATTAGCTCGGAACCCGCCCTGGATTTTTAAAAAATATATGACGTCCCCCCTTTTAATCCCTCTATGTGTCCGGAAGTGGTCGATACTGATTTGTTAGCGTTAGATCAGGCTGGTGTAAGTCTCCCCCAAATAATGGAGCGATTAGGTCACAAGGATAAAAACACGACGAAAAATGTATACTTGCATGTTACAAACGAAATGAAAAAAGAGGCTTTCCAAAAGTTCAAAGAACTAATGGAAAACCTCTAATTTTGAGTCTTATTAGGTTTTGTATTAACGTTCGGACAATTTATAATTGAAAACATCTTATTGCTTGTTCTTTTCCATATAACGCCCTTCCATATCTTTTTACCTGGATTATAAGTTGGCAAGAGGATATATTTGACTAGTGTAAATAAGAATACTAGGTTTTATTTTGATGCACCGTAAATATTAAGTCTCAAAAGAAGGCCATAAGTTGATTAAAGTGTACCCTTTGTAAAGGACATTTTAAAAAAGCCTAAGCTACTTCTAAAAGATGATCTCTGTATTGAACAGGGGTCATCTTTTTTCGATTCCATTGATATCTATGGTGGTTATAGTAAGTAAT
>NZ_JABMCR010000007.1 GCF_013179555.1 Bacillus haikouensis | reverse complement strand
TTCCTTCTGGATATTTTCCGAAGCCTTCAGGACGCTGTTCTTTTTCTTGTCTCGTTTCATTTCAACAGGTCCGATTTCCTTCGCCGTCTCCAACGACATTTCATGGAGCGGTACATAGGAAACCCCTACGGTGGTCACGAAATTGTTCATCGCGGATTTGGTTCGTTCCGGGGCATCATGGATGGTTTCTTTCACTTTCTCCAACATCCCCGCGAGCTTGTCTGTCGAGAATTCATCGTCCTTCCGGTTCCCCAGCAGCCAGCAGTAACAGCTCCATCCTGCTGACATTTTCAGTTCGTCTCCGCTTGCGATCCATTTATCGGCAACTTCTTGCGCAATGTCTGCCTCTGCAAGAGTCACGGCTACCACATAATCGGACAGCATATAGAAATATGCACCGTCAATCCAGCGGTCAAAATCCGCTTCGGTCATCGCTTTCGGATCAGCGATGATGCCGGCAAAGTACATAGCGTCGTAGTTTCCGGTGGCGTAAAGCTCTTCTGCCAGCGGCTGATCGATTTTGATTTTCTTCGCGATCGGTTTCATCGCACCCGTTGCAACGCCAAACAGCGGCTCCTCCGCTCCATTGGATATGTACATTTTCTTCATCCGTTCCTTGCCGAGCGCTTCAAGCTCTTTCATTACCGTTTGTGCATCCATCCTACCCATCACTACCTTGGAATGATTGGTCTCAACATTCTCGTCCTTGTTCTTTTTCGAAAAGGACAGCCCTTTCTCGTGAAGAGCTTCCTTCAAAATCCTGACTGCTTTCGGCCCGACCCCGTGAATCTTCAGAATATCGGCTTCGGTCACATCGGTAAATTGCTCAAGCGTGTAAAAGCCGGCGTTATAAAGCTCCCGGTTCGCAGGTTTACTTATCTTAGGCAATTCGCTTTTTGGCGCGGTTTCATTGGTCATATTCAAGCACTCCTCATTGTTTTCTGTTTAGTATAAGTATTCTCGTTAACCCGTGAAGTTCCTTTTTTATGCAAAAAAATCCCTAATGGGCAGCCGGTTGCTAAAAAGCACCGCACGACGCGGTGCTTTTTCCATATAAAAATGTAAGAATCCGTCCACTCATCGAATTCCGTTCATCCTCATTCGATCATATACTCTCATTATTGTAATGACCAATCCAATGAGGAATATCACGGCCAGTAAAATCGCTGCTGCCGGCCAGATGCCAAAAGCATCCATAATAGTAGAACTATTATCTTGCAGTGTCGGGACGATAAAGAAAAACCATCCGACCGCAGCAGCTGCTGCCAATTGCGGGAGCACCCGCAGGAAGTATCTCCAGGCAGGCTGATGTTTGCGTCTTTCCGCCCATTTCTTGCTGCGTAGAATACCCCTGCCTCCTAAAAGTAGATAAATCAAAGTGATCCCGCCAAGTGATAAATCAATGATTGCAGGTATTGGCGATTTCACTTCAGGTTCGTGTCCCTCGGTCAACTGGATGATCCCTGAACTGATTTCATAAGCATGTTCAAATGTAGGGGTGAAGCTATTCAGCAGAACGGCAACAGCATAGCCGCTGCCCGGGACTATGTCCTGCTGCGTTTGAAAGGTGCTTAATGCGCCGCTGTGGGAAATGCGGGCTGGCTTCACGTTTTCCGAACTCAATGACCAGCCGAGGCCGTATTTTTCACTGCCGGGCTGTGGTGAATATGACTCTTCCAATAATTCTTCTGAAAGTAATGGTTCCCCTGTACCCGTTTTCCCCTCATTCGTGTGCATGGAAAGCCATTTCCCCATATCTTCTGCAGTTGAGACAACTCCTCCTGCCCCCATGAACATCTTTTCAAGCTCTGTCCACGGGATTGCGGTCCCATAAGCCGTGACATGTCCTTTTGAGAGCCCTTGGACAGGATCTCCGGAGTTCACGGCAGTCAGCGAATCCTCCATCGCTAAGGGAGAGAATACCTTTTGCTTTAGATAATCAGAGAATTCGATTCCGCTCACTTTTTCTACTAAGTAAGCTAAGAGCCAGTAATTCGGATTGCTATAAGCGTATTTCTCTCCCGGCTGCGATTGAAGTTTAAAGTCATATAAGCGTTCCACTCCTGCTTCCAGGTCATTGGCGGGTGCTACAATGGTTGGACTCGGGATTCCCGAGGTGTGGCTCAATAGTTGACGAATGGTCACGTCCTTCCATCCGGGGTCGTTAAGCTGCACGTCCGGCAGATGCTTCACTACCGGATCATCCAAGTTGAGCTTTCCTTCATCAACCAGTTGCAGAACGGCAAATGCTGTAAATGATTTGGAAACGGAACCGATTCTCAAAGGTGACGTCTCCGTCAAGGGTTTTCCCTCACTATCATGTCCATACCCTGTTTCGTACAATACTCTGCCTTCTTTAACAATCACGATGGATGCTCCGGGGAGCCCGTTCCGTTCAAGATAATCCATAACAAATTCATCAACATCCGCTGTATCTACTAACTCAGCAGCCATAAATGCTGAAGGAACGTTCCATACAATGATTGCCATTAGAAAAATAATACCTAACTTCTTACGCATATCTTTTTCTCCAATCTAATTCCTCTCTTTATCCTTTTGGGTTTCCCATTTACAAACAATCGACAGCTGACCATTTTGAAGCTGTCCCGCAACCTTGCCATTCATCTTCACCATGAAGCTCTTCACAATAGACAAGCCTAATCCGGTGCCTTTACCAGTACGGGAGCGATCAGCCATATAAAATCGGTCAAACATCCGCTCCACATCTTCTTCTGTTAAAGAAGCTGCATCATTCTCCACTATCAGTGCAGCACTTTCATCCTGCTCAGTAATACGGACGATAATCTTTCCTTCTGAGTGGGTAATCGCATTCGAAACCAAATTCTCGATCACCCTTGTCACAGCTGATCCATCCGCGATGATAAATACATCATGATCCGGCAGCTGAATCACCGGTGTATTCTTTTTTTCATTAAAGCGGTCATAAAAATTCATCAACACATCGATTGCTGCATTCTTCAAATTGATCCGTTCACATGTCAGAGCATGATCAGCAGATTCAATCAGGCTCAGTTCAAAGAAGTCATTCAGCAATGCCTCCAGCCTTTTCGCCCGTTCATGTGCAACCGCTAATAATTCTTTTCGCTCTTCTTCTGATACATCATCCGCTTCAGCCATCTGGATGAATCCCCTGATAGAAGTTAATGGTGTCCTTAAGTCGTGAGATATATTGGCAGCAGCCCGTTTCTGTTCATGTTCAAACTGAACCCTTCTGCCATGTTCAGTCACGTACAGATCAATCAGTTTATTAATTTCAAATCCAAGATTTTCAATATTCTTATCAAAAAGTGCCAGATCCACTTTCTTGTTTGTATCCCGGTTGTTATAGTCATGCAGTTGAAGGCTTAGTTTTCTCACTTCTTTTTTCAGCGAAAATAAGCGGATGAATAGATAAGCAATCACGATCAGTATGATGAATGCGGCATAAATCATTTGCTTCCACCCGCTTTTCTTAGTTTATTTCTTTTCGATTGAATAGATAGATCCCGCTTGTTGTGATGACTGTGAATGTGACTGCGCCAATCAGAATGGACGTTAAAACCTCGCCTTTTGCCATGGAAGCCTTAAAAACGTGACTAAATTGATAAAAGAACGTGTGCTCATAAACAAATCTGATCATTGGCGCAGAAGAAAGTTTCTCGACGGCGAACATCACAACGGAAAGTAAAAGTGTAAATAGAATGGTTCTTCCGCTATCCTCCGTTACCATAGCAATCAATAATACAATGGAGGTAAAGCACAGAAAATGAAGTGTAAATAAACTATACACCCGTTCAAGGTACATCACAGCAGAAGGAGAGAATATTTCCGAATACCCAGTCAGGTTGACCACGATTATCGCTGTTAATACTGGAATCACAATCACAGCAAGAATGGAGGAGAGTGAAAAAACAAGAAGTTTCGCGAGATAAATTTGGGATCGTTTATTCCCGCTTAATAATTGATTCTTGATTACACCGCTTTGTGAAAACTCCGTCGAGATGAAGTAGCCAGCCAGTGTACTGACGATCAAATGAAAGAATAAGGGCAGCGTAAATGGAGATAGTGCGTTCAATTCACTTAATCCAGCCTGATCAAAGTCAGTTCCTGATAACAGCCACCAGTCATAGATAACGAGAAGATGCAGCAAGGAACTGAATCCAGTGACCGTTCCGGTTACGACCCAGAATGTTTTATTCCGGTGTAATTTATAGAACTCTGCCTTAACAAGATTAATCACCCTCTACACCTCCCACCAGCTTTGAAAAATAGCTTTCAAGACTGTCCCCATTTTGCGAGAGATGTTCAATGACAAGACCACTATTCGTCAATGCGGCCGAAACTGTTCGTACTTCTTCCACATTATGATAAAGCTTAATCGTGCCATCCGGCATAACTTCAAAATTAGTCGTGGATAACGCTTCTTCCAAAACAGCCGCTCCCTTTGACGGTTGATCGACTTTGATTCTGATATGCTGCTTGCATTTTTCATCCAGCTGTTTCGCCGTCAGTTCCTCCAGCATTTTTCCCTTATGGATAATACCAAAGCTCGTTGCGAGTTGATGGAGTTCACTCAGTATGTGGCTGGAGATTAAGACGGTAAGCCCTTTTTCACGATTTAATTTCTTTAGCAATTCCCTCAGTTCCACGATTCCCATCGGGTCCAAACCATTCGTGGGCTCATCGAGGATCAAGAATTCCGGCTCACTCAATAATGCGATACCGAGTCCAAGCCTTTGCTTCATGCCAAGTGAAAAGTGCTTTGTTTTCTTCTTGCCGGCATTCGTAAGACCTACCAGTTCAAGGGTTTTCTCAATACATTCTTTCCCCGGAATCCCTTTTTGCAGTCGATGGACTTCCAAATTATCATAAGCACCCATATTCGGGAAAAGGGCAGGATTTTCAATGATCGCACCCATCCTTTTCTGAGCATCGGTGATCTCCTTTGGATTGTTATTTCCAAATCGTTCGATCGTTCCGCCTGTTGGAAAAGTAAGCCCGGTTACTAAGCGCAGCAAGGTTGATTTGCCAGCACCATTTTGGCCGATGAAGCCGTAAATCTCGCCTCTTTTAATTGTGATATCAATGTTTTCAATGGCGAATTCATCTTTATATTTTTTTGAAAGATTGTTTGTTTTTACAATGTGTTCACTCAAGCTAATCAGCCTCCCTCATTTGCCCTTCATATAGAATGACGGATAAATCGTAAGAAAAGCTTAAGGAAAAGCTTAAGAAAACCTTAAGATTTAAGCCGATAGCCCATCCCCCATATCGTTTCAATGTACTCTTCACCTGGATTTGCTTTCGAGAGTTTATTCCTCAGGTTACTCATGTGAACATTCACTGTGTTATCGTCCCCATGATAAGGTTCGTTCCATACACTTTCAAACAGATTGGATTTTGAGAAAACTTTAGCGGGCGTCGTTACGAGGAGGACTAATATTGCGTATTCACGGCCTGTCAACATAAGCTTAGTATCATTCACCATTACTATTTTTGCTTCTGTATCTATATTAATATCTTTATAGGTTAACGTTTCTCCAATTGTGGTTTCGTATGTATTCTTATATCTCCGCAGCAAAGAATCCACACGTGCAGATACTTCTTCCACATCAAATGGCTTTGAAATAAAGTCATCTGCACCAGATCGCAGACAATCAATTTTTGTCTGCTGCTCACTTTTTGCTGAAATAATCATGACTGGAACCGACCTCTTCGACCTGATTTCTGCAAGAATATCCTCCCCTGTCATTCCAGGAAGCATCAAATCCAACATAACCAAGTCCCACCTCTTTTGTTCCAAATAAATCATCGCTTCCGTTCCAGAATAAGCAGGCTGAGGGACGTATTGACTCTTTTCAATAATCCTGCACAACAATTGATTGATATCATTATCATCTTCAACGACTAAGATGTTGATTGGTGAAGTGGACATGTTTGTATTCCTCCTATTAAATGAATATCCTTTGAAAATCCAGCGGTACATCGACATCGAGTGTTGTCACCCGTTTAGTAGTAGTATTCTCGTTAAGTACTGCCGTTCCTTTTTTCCTGCACAAAAAAAGAGCTGCCGCTATGACAGCCCTTTAGATACAATTTACGATTCACTGCTCAACACAGGCTTACCCGCTTCGACCAATACTTGGTCGCGTCCGAGCATAACAGAAAGCATGATCGTCAGAATCCCGGTTCCGATGAGGAGCCATTCGATGTCGATGATGTCTGCGATGGGACCGAAAATAAGCATCCCGATCGGCATCATCGAGGTCGAGATCATTCCCATCACCCCGAACACTCTTCCCAAATAATTTTCTTCGATTTTCTCCTGCAGCAGCACCATTGTCGGTGTGTTGAAAATCGGCATGGCCACTCCGAATAAAGCCATGAAGACCAGATACATCCAGAAGATCGGAACGATTCCAAGCGATAAGGTGCAGAATCCCATTATCATGCTTGCGAACGTCATCGTGGCAATTTTGTTTTTGAATCCTCCCCAGGAAGCAATGATTCCGCCGCCTGCCATCATGCCGATCGAGAAGGCAATTTCGATGGCCGTCAGTTTCCAGATATCATCGCCGAAACTTCTCGTGACCTGGAGCGGAGTCAAGAAAGCCGCCGGTGCCATTAAGACAAAGAAGATGGAGAAGAACAGGAAGAACTTCTTCAGGAATCCGTGGCTGTTGACATATTGCAAGCCTTGTTTAAAGTCGCTGAAATAGCTTGTCGTTTGTTTGCCCGCGGCTTTTTGATGCACCGAAATTTTCAAAAAAGCAAGCAATGTAATGATGGCAATGGCTGCCGTAATGACATCGATGAAAAAGATGATTTCGATCGAAGCCATCGCGAGGAATGCCGCACTGACCATCGGTGCAACGAACATGATGACAGCCTGGATGCTTCCATTTGCCCCATTCACCTTCGTCAGCTTATCCTTCGGTACAATCTGCGGCAAAATCGCGCCGACAGCAGGTGTCTGAATGCCGGTACCAAGTGCACGGACCGCTGCCATGACAAACAGCAGCCATATCGAGTCATATCCCATCAAAAAGAGGACCGCGAGAATCAACGTCGAAAACGCAATCAGCCCATCCGAAAGAACAATCAGCATCTTCCGGTTATAACGATCCGCCCACACACCCGCAACCGGGGATAAAAGGAAGGTCGGGATAAACCCGCAAATGATGAACAGCGTCATCATCAGACCGGACTCCGTCGTAAGCGTGATATGCCACATAATCGCATACTGCACCAGCGCCGACCCGAACAGCGAAATCGTCTGACTGCTTAAAAAGAGAATAATATTCCGTAACCAATTCTCTTTATCATTATGATTGACCATATCCATTTCATATCCACTCATTTCTATAAGGTTGATAAAAACAAGCCCAGCCTATATTCATTTTTTTTGAGACAACAAAAAAAGAAGGGAGACTCCTCCCCTCTTTTTAAAAATAACCGCTAAATAAAGGTTTTCTTTAAAAATAGACAGATCCATCCCATTGCCCAGAAAATAGGCAGAGCCTCCAAACGTATTCAATTAACGAGTGAAAAACCGGAACGCAATCTCATCGAAGCTGTCAAAAGAAAAACCTCCATTTCTATTATATGTAAGTTAATAGTAGCAGAGGAATGACGGGGTGGCAATGGTTTTTGTAAAGGTTCAAAGGGACAGATCCATCGGCCCATAAATAAGGACGGGCCGAATGAGCAAACCGTCAATCAGGCACCATTAATGTTCGTGAGAAGCCCGATTACTTTGCTGGCAGATCAATGAATCCATTTGAGGATGATGGTCACTGCTTTCCAGCTGAATGGTGACATGTCCGATCCCTTTATGATCCAGTTCGTTTTCTATTGCAGACAATAGTTTTTGGCTATCCTTTATGGTACTATCCCCATCCACAACCGCATGACAAGAAAGCGCGTTTTGCCCGCTCGTGATGCTCCATACGTGAAGGTCATGGATACTCTTGATTCCCTGGACATTTTCTATCGTTGTGATAATCTCATCCAGCTCTACATTTTTTGGTGTCCCTTCCATTAATACGTGGATTGCATCCTTCATCACTCTCCATCCGCTGATCAACACAAGGAACGCTACAATGACACTCGCTGCCGGATCCGCCCAGCCCCAGCCGAAAAAGATGATGAGCAAGGCTGCGGCAATCGCACCCACAGAGCCAAGCAGATCACCCAGCACATGAAGAAATGCCGCTCGTACATTTAAATTTTCCTCTGTATCCCCTCTCATCAAAATCCAGGCAACAAAGATATTGACCACCAATCCGATTGAAGCAATGATAAGCATTCCAGTAGATGCCACTTCAGGCGGCTCCATAAAGCGGTGATACGCTTCATAGAAAATATAAAGCGAAATGAGAACAAGAGTCACCCCATTAAAGACAGCAGCCAAAATTTCAAAGCGTTTATATCCATACGTCTTACTGTAGTCAGCTGCTTTTTCTCCCAATGCGAACGCAGCCAGCCCCACCCCGAGTGACACTGAGTCACTCAGCATATGACCTGCATCGGATAATAAAGCTAGACTGTTTGTCATGAAACCACCGATCGCTTCAACAATCATGTATCCCGTAATAATGATGAAACTGATCAGCAATGCTTTCTTATTTGCGCCATGTGCATGATCATGGCCATGGTCGTGCCCCATAATTATTACCCCCTTGCGATGTGATATTACATATATGAATATGTAATCATATATACACATTATAAGTTCATTAGAATTTATTGTCAAATAGGTAGGGCCGGGTGGTCTCCAGCTTGTAAGGAATTTGCCGTGTGTATCTGAAACAAACGATGTGATTAGAATGATTCTAAGTGGCACGTAAAATGGGATTTTGGCTTGTATTTTGGAAAAGTGGCTTGTATATCACGAAACTGGAATGATTATTTTGAATGTGGCTTGTATATCGTAGATGTGGCTTGAAAAATGAAAATCCGGCTTGATTATTGCCGCTCAAAGTATACCCCAGCTTCGAAACAGCAGGATTGATCTAGTATTTTTAGCTTGTAAGAGAAGATTTTGTCTTTTTCAGCTAAATAGATGGAATTTGGGATGAAATTGAGTAAAAAAGTAGAGTGCAGCACACAAATGGTACCAGATTCCTGACCCCCAAACAGAATTTCCGTCCGCCGAGACAAGGTACCTGTCCCCTTGATCCAACAACCCCCCTACAAATATTAAACAAAAAAAGCTGCACTCTACTAAGAATGCAGCCTTCTCCTAATTACGATTACATACCATACCAATACTTATTATTCTGAATCTGGGTGTTATGGGCTGGGTGCCAATAATCTACTGAATAGGAATAGTCATAGTTCATGACACAGCGAATGCCGCTGCCTTGTGCATCATGGCCGAGTCCATAGTTATGGGAGAACTCATGCTGTGCCGCTTTGGATGTGTTCGTGACACCCTGATCCAGGTTTACACTGAATGCTGTTCCCGGATCGGACGAGTAAACGTACGCAATCCCGCCAGCTTCGAAATTCGCATCTCTTGTGAAACCTACCACAAAGTCATAATTATATCCGGACCAGTCCCTGTTTAAGTCTGACAGGATCTGAGAACTGTTCCCGCCTTGAGACGTCCAGTTCCCGACTGCCTGCACCTGAAAGTCGATGCCGTGGTCACGGGTGAACGCATTATCCGCATTCTCTACGATCTGCTGCACGCGGCTTTGCCAATCCCCATAGGCAGCACGGTATTCTTCATCAGCGACGGCCAGTACGGTAACCGTCCTTGTTGCCTGCGCCTTCGCTTTTTTGCTTGTAACTTTAGGAAGATTGCTCTTCGTTACGGTCTTATTGACCACTTTCCCTTTTTCATTCAACTCTACGACACTAGTAGATTTCTCAATCTTAGCAGGTCCTTTGTCAGGGGCATATTCCTTCGCTTTCGGCAGTGAATCAATGTACGTGGAAGCTTTCGATGCATGTTCATGATCATGATGATGATGGCCTAATTCAGATGGTACCTTTGCCAAGCCAATGGCAGGTGCAACAGTGATGGATAATGCGAGTGTAGCGGTAAGAATTTTTTTCAGATTCATAGGGAATCCTCCTTTATTTGGTATACCTGTTAAATTCGGAGAAATCCCCTTATTTCCTGCTAATTAGACATTGGGAAACATCGGGTTAAAAGTACTAGAAGGAATGAGGTGAAAAGATAGATTTCAGGTAAAATTTTCATGAAATGGATGTGGTTGTTGGCTGTTAATTTTAATGCGGGAAGCTGTTAACATGAAGTCTATTTCAGATTGCCAAAAATAAAGGTACGAAAACGAATTGATTGTCGAATTGCCGGCTACAAAAAAACTCTTTTACAACCATTCAGTATTTAGTATGCATAAACGCTTACAAGTTTCATAGAAGATACACCGAATAAAAATGTAAAAACGGGGGACGAACCCCACGCTTCTTTAGATTATCAACTTAACCTGCTTCACTATTACGCCTTTTCAAGCCCGCTCCCCCCGATTCAATATCCCTAAATATTCCTTCCAAGGCCCCACATCTTCCCTGTAACGATTGGATAGGACCCGGACAACCTGAGAAAGATGGGTCAAATCATGGACGACCCAAGTGGAAACCAATTCCCGGGCACTGACTTTGCCAAAAGCAGGATGCATGCCCGTCGCATCAAGGGAGTGCCTGTGTTTAACCACTAACTCTTTTAATTCATTCAAGTTCGAAGATCTCAGTGCAGCAAATTCCAACAGTTTCTCTTCAAGACTTCTTGAAGCTCCCTCTTCCAGGTGTGAAAAACGATCAAAAGGAGGAAACACGGTCTTTTCCCCGTCATGGAAAATCATTTTCAACCTCGGTATCCAATTGTGTTTCTCTCCTTCGATTAAGTGTTCCACAACTTGAATCGCATTCCAGGTCCCCTCTCCTTCATCACACTCAAGCCACCCATTCGACAGTCCTGTAAGGAACCATTCAAGGGTTTTCGGAGTTCTCTCCAAGATTTCGATTCCTTCATTTAAGTGAAAGTTCATATGTTTTCCTCCTAACAGAGTCGATTTCAACCAATGCTCTACTCTATTATAATGTTTAATTATTTTAATTATCACACTATTTCACCCCTATATGGAAACCGTGGGGACAACCAGTCTCTGCAAAAAAACAAGATACCTGTCCCGCCGATTCTACCAATTCCCCTATCAATCAGCGTACATTTTATTTTTTAATAGGTAGGAACAACAATCATTTCCTTTGTACCGCCATATGATATACCGAAACAGAAGAAGGGAGGTGATGAGGTATGGGTGCAACAGTTCCTGGACAAGCTCAGACAAATAATGGAGGATTTGATTTCTTCAGCTTGCTGCTTGTATTACTTGTCGTGGCGTTCCTGGTTACTTTAGGGATTGCTCCAATCGCAGCATTGATCATTGGTATCGCTCTGTTATTGATCCTGGTCATTGGTGAGTTGTTCTAGTTGATCAAGTGAGTTCATAGAGTACGGTTTCTTATATCCGCCATAGCAGTGATTTCCTCACCGTACTCTGTACTCATTCAAGAAAGGATGAAAGGGGGAACCCGCTTGAACGAAAATGATAAACTCATTAAAGACCTATTCAATTTAATAGAGGGTCAACTAAAAGGTACCGATGGGAATCAATCAGGTCTGGATCAGTTAAAAGCCCTGCTTAATGACCAAGGTGCGAATGACAAGCGCCAAAAAGGAAATAAGAGAAAGAAAAAAAAGAAAGATTGAAAATAAGGCATTATTAAGCCGGCCGCACCATGCGGCCGGCTTCATGCATTCTCACACATACCGATTCACTTTACACCCACAAATCACATCATCGGATCCGGCATTCCATAACTTTGAAAGGTATTCTTCGTGAACTTCGGTGTATCGTGAACATACGGCGGTGCTGGAGCAAGCTTTGGCTTACCGGCGAACGGACCCGGCTCACTGAAATACTGGAATTGTGATTTCCCATCCATGCTTGGTCCGCTTGCCCATCTGCCGGTTTTACTTGCCTCACCTCTCGACAGGTTATAGAAATCATATGCTACAGCTTGCTTTTCAAGCTCTCTAGGGAAAGTGGTCGGTACCACGACATCCCCCTCCGCTTCCTCAAGCTCGGCAATGGCTGCCAACCATTGATTCTGGTGGGCTGTGTCCCTGGCGATGAGGAAGGATAGAGTATCCCTCACTCCAGGATCATCAATCAATTCATACAGTCTGACTGCCTGCAGTCTTCCTTGTGATTCAGCTGTTAAGTTCGCCCGAAAATCTGCGAGCAGATTTCCGCTGCCTCCGATGTATGCTGCCGTCCAGCGGTTCCCGACACTGTCAACCGGCATCGCACCCAGTCCGCTGACAATCGCATGCTGAGGGTTCATCCCGCCCATAATCGCTGCGACCACAGGGTCACTTTTGTACCCTTCCTCCTGGACAGAAGCCGGAGCCCCATCCAATAAGTTGGCTATCAAAGTGGCCAATAACTCCACATGGGCCATTTCCTCCGTTCCAATATCCAATAACAAGTCTCTGTATTTTTTATCAGCGCGGCTGTTGAATCCCTGAAACAAATATTGCATCATGACGGAAATCTCACCATATTGGCCGCCTAAGATTTCTTGTACCAGTTTGGCGTTAACTGGATTGGGCTTTGTCGGTTTCGCTTCGTACTGTAATTCTTTAATATGATAAAACAAGGGCAGTCACCTCATCAGTTATTTACTTACCCAGACAGTGTATGAATAAAGTGCCTATTCGGTTCATCGGTTTATTCTGAGGCAGCGGGTCTTTTAGAATTACTGTGGAGGTTGGTCTCGTCTATTTGTACGTGCTAAGACTTTGCTTTACCGTGGGTCAAAATTCAAAAATTCATTATCGAAAATGAAGATTTTATTATTAAATAGAGGAGTCCACTCTGCCTCCACGATCAATCATACGGTGAAATTATCAAGTTAATCCGGTTATTATCAAATATATCCTGTTATAGTCGAATTCCGTTTGTTAATCGAACTGACTACGCTCCCGCTGCGCGACCCCGAGACCCAAACAGCCTGCCCGTATGAGAATTCCCCTTAAACACCAGACAAATCACTCTACTCAACCATACAAAAAAAGCCTGCTGAACAACCAATCAGCAGGCTTTTTATCATGTATTTTATATAAAAAGACTGATCAACAGTGAAACACCGAAACCGACCAAGGCGATGATGGTTTCCATGACCGTCCAGGATTTGAGTGTTTCTTTCTCGGTAAGTCCGAAGAAACGATTGACCATCCAGAATCCGGAGTCGTTCACGTGAGAAGCGATGGTTGCACCGGATGCAATCGTAATGACGAGAAGTGCAAGCATAGGACCGCCGATTCCGAGTGAATCGATGATTGGCGAGATCAAACTCGCTGTTGTGATCATCGCGACTGTTGCAGAACCCTGTGCGATACGTACGGCTGAAGCTACGACGAATGCGAACACGATGATCGGAACATTCAGGTTAGACATGGTTTCGGCCAGTACATCCCCGACGCCTGTTTCTACCAGTACTTGTCCGAACACGCCACCAGCACCCGTAATCAAGATGATGATACCTGCAGGTTCAAGTGATTTCGTTGCAATCGTTTGGATTTCTTCTTTCGTATATCCTCTTCTTGTTCCTAACAGATAAAATGTGAGAAGTGCAGTGATTGTCAGGGCAACGCCAGGGTCACCAATGAATGCCATTGTTGCTCTCAGATTATTTCCTTCTGCCAATGTTGCACTAAGAACCGTGTTAAGGAGAATCAGTAAAAGCGGGAGCCCGACTAATGTTGCAATCATACCGAAGCTTGGAAGTTCTTTCACATTCGGATCTTCTTCTACTTCAGGAATCATATTTTCAGGAACCTTTACGTGGATTTTCTTTGAGATATACGTTCCAAATACAGGACCGGCAAGGATTGCTGCTGGAATACCACACATCAGACCAAACAGAATCACCCATCCGATGTTCGCTCCCAATAGGGACGATACCGCAATCGGTCCTGGTGTCGGCGGTACAAAGCTGTGAGTGACAGCAAGACCGGCGAGGAGTGGAATCCCGTAGTATAGCAGTGATTTCTTTGTCTTTCGGGCCAAGCTGTATAGAATAGGAACGAGAATAACAAATGCTACATCAAGAAATACAGGTATGGAAATAATGAAACCTGTCAGCATTAATGCCCAATTGACTCTTTTTTCTCCAAATTTCTTCATTAAGGTGAGGGCAAGCCGTTCTGCACCACCAGATACTTTCAAAATTTCACCGAACATGGCACCGATCCCGATAATGACGGCAATCTCTGCGACAGTGCCTCCCATCCCGTCCTGTACGGCTTTCAACACCTCTGCAGGACTTAATCCTGCCACCAAACCAATGATATAACTGACCAAGATCAAAGCCAGAAACGCTTGAAGCTTCGTTCTCATGACAAGGAACAGCAATAATGCCACACCTAATGCAGCGATCAGTATCAACATGCCTCCACTCATACATTTTCCTCCTTTATAAAATCACATATGGGATTTATATTCATATATGTGATTGATTTGACCATATGGTAACACAACACTGAAAGCGCTTCAATACAAAATTTAATTATTTTAATCATGTGCTATTCGTATACTTTTTTTGATTACATACAAAATTATACCAGAACTAGGGTAAGAAGCATGTTTCGTATTCCTTTTGAGTTCGAAAACAGCACGTGGACACAATATAACTAATCATCGGGATTGATACGAAAAGTTTTAATAAAATCATTTTAAAAAACAAATATAGTTGACTGAAACGCTTTCAAATGATAGGGTTCAATTATCAAATCGCATTTGTGATTTAAAATCTCATATAGGATTTTAGGTGAAGATATGTCTGTTAAATCAGCAAAAAGAGTTCTCGACATTTTTGAACTGCTGGCTGCCTATCCCAATGGACTGACAGTTAAAGAAATCAGCCACCTTCTGTCTGCACCTCAAAGCAGTACTTTCAACGTCATTAAGACACTTGAAAGTGAAGGGTACCTTTCACAGGACAACGGGAAAAAGTATAAACTTGGCGCGAAACTGATCCATATTGGCAGAAGTGCCATGGATTCGTTTGACCTGTCAGTGGTGGGCACACCCTATTTAACAACACTGATGGAAAATGTACAGGAAACGGTTTTTATGGCTGTACTTGCAGAAGAAGAACTTTATTATATAGCCAAGATTGATAATAACCGGTCCATCCGGACGACTGCACAGCCTGGTTTCAGGAAACCTTTATACTGTACAGGGCTAGGCAAAGCCTTTCTGGCATTCATGCCTCCCCGTATCCGTGAACAAATCATCGATGGGACAGAATTGGTTCCGATAACCGATAAGACCATCACGGACCGACAAGAGTTGGAAGCGCAATTGGAAGCATTTGAACGGCAGGGCTACAGCATTGATGACGAGGAGAATGAAGAAGGACTTTATTGCTTGGCAGCGCCGGTCTATGGTGCAGGAGGAGAGCTTGCTGCTGCAATCAGTGTCGCCGGACCAAAGGAAAGGATGCTTTCAAGGAAAACTGCAATCATCCAATCTTTAACGGAAACCGCCAGCAAGATTTCAACGAATATCGGCTACACACAACACAATGAAGCAAGGAGGAGATGACATGGATGTCGTCGCTATCGGTGAAACGATGATTCAGTTTACCCCTCAATCCCAGGGGTTGATGAGACATGCTGAATCGTTCAATGCCAAAATCGCCGGAGCCGAAACCAATACATTAATCGGGCTGTCCCGACTTGGGCATACAACCGGCTGGATCAGCAAGCTTGGAGAAGATGAATTCGGCCGCAGAATTATGATGTCTATCCGCGGAGAAGGCGTCGATACAAGCCAAGTTCAATTAGATCCTCAATTCCGGACCGGTACCTTCTTCAAGGAAATCATTCGGGAAGGCGAAGTCAGGATCCAGTATTACCGTGAAAACTCAGCGGCAAGCACACTCAAGCCCGGTGACATACAGGAAAACTATATCGGGAAAGCAACGTATCTTCTCATCACCGGGATTACCCCTGCACTGAGTCCGTCTGCCAAAGAAACGATCTTTCAGAGTATAAAATTCGCTAAAAAGCATGGCGTCAAGATTGTCTTTGATCCCAATCTCCGGAAGAAACTATGGGATGAGGAAACCGCCAGGCAGACCCTTTTGGAAATCGCCGGCCAATCTGAAATCGTCCTCCCGGGCATAAGTGAAGGGCAATTCTTATTTGGAACAAATGAGCCGGAGAAAATGGCCGAGTCCTTTTTACAGCTTGGCGCGTCACTTGTTGTTGTAAAGACTGGGGAAGAAGGAGCATATTACGCACAAGAACACACCAGCGGCTCCGTCAAAGGGTTTGAAGTCGGGAACATGATTGATCCTGTCGGGGCCGGAGACAGTTTTGCAGCCGGTCTGCTATCAGGGTTACTGGATAAAGAGAGTATAGATGACTCAGTGAAACGAGCTTGTGCAATGGGAGCCCTGACTGTGACGGTTAAAGGCGACTATGAAGGCCTTCCGGATAAAAAGCGGTTGGAACAGTTCATGAGCAGTGTTGAAAAAGAAGATATTTCACGATAAGGAGAAGTGACGATAATGGATGTTCTTTCAACGATCAAACAGGAAAAGATGATTGCAATCATACGCGGATCCGAACCCGGAGATGCCCTGGCCATTTCAAAAGCCCTATACAGAGGAGGGGTCCGGGCGATTGAGATCACACTTAATTCTCCCGGTGCACTTACCTCGATCGAGAAGGTACGTTCAGAAATGGCAGATGACCTGGTAGTAGGAGCGGGAACGGTTCTCGATCCGGAATCCGCCCGCTCAGCATTGCTGGCAGGCGCTCAGTTCATCCTCTCCCCTTCGCTCCATATTGATACGATCAAGATGACGAAGCGATACGGGGCAGTCAGTATTCCCGGTGCCTTCACGCCAACCGAAATCCTGAAGGCATATGAAGAAGGCGGTGACATCATCAAGGTCTTCCCTGCTTCTTCTCTCGGCCCTGATTACGTTAAGGACATTCACGGTCCTCTTCCGCAGATCCCATTATTGCCTACTGGGGGAATCGACCTGAATAACATTGCTGAGTATATCGCAAAAGGAGCAGCAGGTGTAGGACTCGGCAGTTCACTCGTGAATTCCAAAGAAAGTGTGACGGAAGCCTATCTAGAGAAACTCACCCAGACGGCACGTCAATTTAAAGCTAAAGTAGAATCGGTTCAATAATTCGAGGAGGTTATCATTGTGAAGATTACAGGTTACGAGCTCTTTAAGGTAGCACCAAGATGGCTGTTTTTAAAAATTGAAACGGACGAAGGCATCACCGGCTGGGGAGAACCCGTCATAGAAGGCAGAGCCGAAACGGTACGTGCCGCTGTACATGAACTAATGGAGAATTTAATCGGGAAAGACCCTGCGCATATCGAAGATCACTGGAACATGATGTACCGCTCCGGGTTCTACCGCGGCGGGCCGATCTTAATGAGTGCCATCGCAGGAATTGATCAGGCATTATGGGATATTAAAGGGAAATTCTTCAACGCCCCTGTCCATCAGCTGCTCGGCGGGAAATGCCGCGATTCCATCAAGGTCTACTCCTGGATCGGCGGCGACCGCCCAAGCGACGTCGGTACTGCTGCAAAGGAAGTTGTTGACACCGGCTTCACCGCTGTTAAGATGAACGGTACGGAAGAGCTTCAATATGTGGATTCGCACGAAAAAATCGATCAGGTATTGGAACGCGTGGCAGCTGTCCGCGAAGCAGTCGGCCCATATGTCGGAATCGGAATCGACTTCCACGGCCGCGTCCACAAACCGATGGCTAAAACATTGGCAAAAGAGCTGGAAACTTTCCGCCCGATGTTCATCGAAGAGCCGGTACTGCCTGAAAATAATGAAGCACTTAGAGAGATTGCCAATCACACCTCCACGCCAATCGCAACCGGAGAAAGAATGTTCTCCAGATGGCAGTTCAAACCATTGTTGACGGATGGATATGTCGATATCATTCAACCTGATCTCTCTCACGCAGGCGGGATAACAGAGTGCAAAAAAATCATCTCAATGGCAGAAGCTTTCGATGTAGCAGTCGCTCCACACTGCCCACTCGGCCCGATTGCACTTGCAGCCTGCCTCCAAGTGGATGCGACATCCCATAACGCTTTCATCCAGGAACAAAGCCTCGGCATCCATTACAACGTCGGCAGCGACCTTCTGGATTACATCACGGACAAAGAAGTATTTAAATATGAGGACGGCTACGTAAAAATCCCTCAGGGACCCGGACTCGGAATCGACATCAACGAAGAACACGTACGCAAGATCGCAGAAAACGACGTCGACTGGCACAACCCGATCTGGCGCCACAAAGACGGCTCAATCGCAGAGTGGTAGTCACAGCAAGTTTAGTAAATGGAAACCCGGTTTATGTAACCGGGTTTCTTTTTGTATTCCTGTAAGCAGGGCAAACGGGAATCGCTTTTTAAGAAATCAAGGCACCTGAGCTTCCAGTACAAAATTTACCATTCACCTGCACTTCAGACTTTCAATCAAAGTTCCACTCCATTATAATGATAATTAAGAATTATTATAATTATCTAACAATTTAATTTCAGCACACTATGATAATTCCTGCGATTTCACCCCCTATTAATGGAAGGAGAATGGTAGATGGAAAACAATCATAAACCTGATCAAAAGGAACATACGGCTGCAGGTCAGTGCCCCGTGACCCATCACAGGGACAGTGCGATTACGACGACAAGGTCCCCCGGAGGTACAACGAATAAAGATTGGTGGCCGAACCAGTTGAACCTCGGCGTACTCCGCCAGCATGACAAGAAGTCCAATCCGTTGGGTGACGACTTTGATTATCGGGAGGAATTCTTATCGCTTGAGTACGATGCGCTGAAGAAGGATCTTCATGAGCTGATGACAGACAGCCAGGATTGGTGGCCTGCCGACTACGGTCACTACGGTCCCTTCTTCATCCGTATGTCATGGCACGCAGCGGGTACATACCGGACGGCTGACGGCCGCGGAGGCGGAGCGTCGGGATCACAGCGTTTTGCCCCGCTGAACAGCTGGCCGGATAATGTCAATCTTGATAAAGCACGCCGCCTGCTATGGCCAATCAAACAGAAGTACGGGAACAAGATTTCCTGGGCTGATTTGCTTGTGCTTACGGGTAACGCAGCCCTTGAATCCATGGGCTTGAAAACATTCGGTTTCGCAGGCGGGCGTGAAGACATCTGGCATGCCGAAGAAGATGTGTATTGGGGTACGGAGAAAGAGTGGCTGGATGACAACCGGTATTCCGGCGACCGCGAGCTTGAAGATCCGCTTGCCGCCGTGCAGATGGGGCTGATCTACGTAAATCCGGAAGGACCGAACGGAAAACCTGATCCGCTTGCAAGTGCTCGTGATATCCGCGATACATTCGGACGGATGGCGATGAATGATGAAGAAACCGTCGCCCTTATCGCGGGCGGTCATACATTCGGAAAGGCACATGGTGCAGGCGATCCAACCCATGTGGGCGACGACCCGGAAGCTGCGACCCTTGAAACACAAGGGCTTGGCTGGATCAGTTCATATAAGAGCGGGAAAGGCCGTGACACAATCTCAAGCGGTGTCGATGGTGCCTGGACGACAAACCCGACTAAATGGGATAACGGTTATTTCGATTTATTATTCGGTTATGAATGGGAATTGTCGAAGAGTTCTGCAGGCGCTAATCAATGGGCACCGGTCGGCATGACGGAAGAGCATATGGCACCGGATGCCGAAGATCCATCCACCCGTGTGAAGACGATGATGACGACAGCTGACATGGCACTCCGGATGGATCCGGATTATGAAAAAATCTCCCGCCGTTTTCATGAGAATCCGGACGATTTCGCCGATGCATTCTCACGTGCCTGGTTCAAACTGCTCCACCGCGATATGGGACCTAAAGTAAGATATCTTGGTCCAGAGGTGCCTGAAGAAGAACTGATTTGGCAAGATCCGGTTCCAGCCGTTGAATATGAACTATCCCAAGCTGACATTGCCGAGCTGAAAAATATGATCCTGGACTCAGGACTAACCCTGAGCGACCTTGTGAAAACAGCCTGGGCTTCAGCAAGCACATACCGTGGGTCCGATATGCGCGGGGGTGCGAATGGTGCACGCATCCGCCTCGCCCCTCAAAAAGACTGGGAAGCAAACGAACCGGAACAGCTTGCGGAGGTCCTCGAAGTCTACAGATACATTCAAAGCAAGCTGGACAAAAAAGTCAGTCTCGCCGATTTAATCGTACTCGGAGGAAACACAGCCATCGAAAAAGCTGCAAAAGAAGCAGGCTTCGAGGTGACGGTTCCATTTACACCGGGCCGCGGGGACGCAACTGCGGAACAGACAGATGCGGAAAGCTTCGATGTATTGGAACCGTTATCGGACGGATTCCGCAACTATCAGAAGAAAGAATACACAACGAGCCCTGAAGAAATGCTCGTCGACAAAGCCCAGCTGCTCGGCCTGACCGCACCGGAAATGACTGTCCTCGTAGGCGGCATGCGCGTACTTGGCTCCAATCACGGCGGCACGAAACACGGCGTATTCACTGACAATGTCGGTGCACTGACAAACGACTTCTTCGTTAACCTGCTCGACATGGGCATCGAATGGAAACCTGCGGGCTTCAACCGATACGAAGGGCGTGACAGGAAAACAGGAGAAGTCGTACGCACAGCATCACGTTTCGACCTCGTATTCGGCTCAAACTCAGAACTCAGAGCCCTCGCCGAAGTGTATGCTCAAGATGACAACAAAGAGAAATTCGTACATGACTTTGCAGCAGCCTGGACGAAAGTAATGAATGCGGACCGATTTGATGTGAAATAATTGAATAGTTGATTGAAGTTTTGGGCGGGCCACCCTGTTTATACGTGATCAAGGTGGTCTGTCCTTTTTTAATAAGGGAGGAAAAACGCATTAAAAGGGCAAAAAAATGCCTGAACCACATTAATTCCAGCCTCTGCAGCTCCTCATCCAGCCGAATAAGGAAGGATTTTGATCTCACTTCAAGTAAATGGACGACCACCCCATATTTGAAACCCTTTTTATTATCGAATTGACCAGATCCGCTTCTCTATAATATCAATCATGCATTGATATTATCGAACCTTCCCTTTTATCATCAATCATACAGGAACCTTATCTATTCCACCGCCTCACCAAAAACCCCCACGCACCCCGGCTTCCCCGGTTCAGCATAGTTCAAGCTATAATCCCCTTCCGAATTAGCATTATTATCTCATCCTTCTGGAAAAGTATGCTTAAACAGTTCTGAATGCATGTAAAAAAAATGATTACCCTCCTATACATTTTAACCTCTCCCAGGGGAAGAATAATTCTTGTGCTCGAACAATCGTTTTGAGAGGTGGCACAATTATGACAATCAGGAGGATGATTATGGGAATTTTAAGTGGAAATCCACAGGAAGAGCCGTTGCATTACGGTGAAGTATTTGGAACATGGAGTTTTTTGATGACTGCTAAATCCACGGTTGCGGCTTATCAAATGAACCTTAACCATGCTGGAGATGATGATTTAAAGAAATTGTTGAAGGACAGCATTGAAGGCGGGCAAGAGGAAATTAAGCAAGTGGAGAAACTTCTGAAGGAAAATGGAATCGGGCTGCCCCCTACACCACCAGAGCCCCCGAATGCCTGCCTGGATGATATTCCAACAGGTGCCCGCATGCCGGACCCGGCAATTGCAGCGGCCTTATCCGCCAATATCGCGGCAGGGTTAGTCGCATGCAGCACGATCATCGGGCAAAGCGTCCGTGAAGACGTGGCGGCGATGTTCGGTCAATTCCATATGCAGAAAGCCCAATTGGGCGCCAAGGCTTTGAAGTTGAACAAAGAAAAAGGATGGTTGATCCCTCCTCCTCTTCACAAAAATAAAAATGAGCATTGCGAGTAAACCATAAACAGAAAAGATTCTCAGGCGGCGGAAACTTTTCCAGTCAGCCTGAGAATCTTTTCTGTTTTTCGCCATTTGTTCTTTCCATTTCACTTATAAAATTGAATTCATCATCTGTTTTTCATACAAATCGGGCTGGTTGTTTCTCCTCTTACTTCTGCATCCTCCAAAAGTAAAAGGGGAAATATCCTCCCTCACCTAAGGCTTAAGAATAACTTTAATGCAGTCGTCTTCTTTCTTATTAAACAGTTGATATCCTTTTGCCGCATCCTCCAATTTGAGAGTATGAGTGATGATGGAGTCAGAGTCGATTTCACCTTTTACAATCTGCTCATAAAGAGGAGCCATATAGGCCCTGGCAGGCGCCTGTCCCATTTTCAACGTAATATTTCGGGCAAAGAATGCGCCAAGCGGGAACATATTGTAAAGACCGCCGTAGACCCCGGTCAGTTGAACGGTTCCACACTTACGAACTGCTTTGGTGGCGATTTGAATCGGACCGATCGTACCACCCTGAAGCTTCATCTTTTGCTCCACATATTCAAGAGGTGATTTCTTCCCATCCATGCCCACACAATCGATCACTACATCCGCTCCACCTTTCGTCAGCTCCTTTAAGGTCTCCCCCATATCGTCGTATTGGGTGAAATCAAAGGTTTCCGTGTGGTTCATTTTTTTCGAGTGCTGTAATCGGTAGTCAAAATAATCCACTGCAATGACACGTTCCGCCCCTTTTTTCCAGGCAAATTGCTGCGCCATTAGACCGACCGGACCGCAACCGAGGACGATGACCGTGTCGCCTTTTTTCACCCCTGCATTCTCCACACTCCAATAAGCCGTTGGGAGAACATCGGATAATAATAGAAGTTTCTCGTCATCCAATTCACAATTCTCCGGCACCAGAAATGGGGTATAATTTCCAAATGGAACTCTGAGATATTCGGCTTGTCCACCTGGATAATTACCGAATTTCTCTGAATATCCAAATAGACCGCCCGAATCATAATGAGGGTTGGAATGATCACATTGACTTTCCAAATGGTGCTCACAATAGGGACATGTTCCGCAAGCTACCGTAAAGGGGATGATGACACGATCTCCTTTTCTTACTTTGGTCACATCTTTTCCGACTTCCTCCACGATTCCCATCGGTTCATGCCCGATGACATACCCGATCGGGAGCGGAAAATTCCCTTGATAAAGATGCAGATCGGAACCGCAGATCGCCGTTGATGTAATATTGACAATGATGTCCTGCGAATCTTCAATCCCCGGGTCTTCTACCTTCTTGACGGCTACAGAATTCTTACCTTGATACGTGACTGCTTTCATGAACTTCCTCCATTCTAGATTGTTTTCTCCTATTTATTAGGCTGCGGAATAGGAAAAAAATCCCACCTGCACTATGACATTTTATTATTGAAGATGTTTCGGGGGCGGGTTGACTGGCGGATTCTGAGTGATTTCTTTAAATATGTCCTCGCCCCCCGTATTTTGACTTACCGGCCTGCCCGTTGCGGGTGAAGCCTGCAGCAAATTGATCAGTGTCTGCACTTGTGCTTGAAGCTGTTCAAATTCTTTCATTGTCACGGGCTTTGCCTGCTGCATCAATTCAACCCCGACTTGACCATTCGGCTCGAGTGTTGCCCACTTAACGTCCGAAATCTTGCTGACTCCCTGCTGTCTCAGCTTCATTTCAAGCTGGTCAACTGTCATTCTCAGTTTCTTGAAATTTTTTTCGTTCAACACACCATTTTCCACCAACATCTTTGATTTCCCTGTAATCATCTTTTCAACAGTATCTGATTTTACTTGCACATATTCCATGACCATCAATGTCAGCACCAGGATGAGTCCGACCCCGATTGTCATCCAGATATTCTTTCCTGCTAACGGTTGAATCAATAAAGACCCGATTCCGACCATAATGACCGTCTGGGCCAATGTCATCTGGGAAATCGACTTCCTTCCTGCCACCCTCAACAATAGGGTACCGGCCAATACTATGAGCACCGCTTTCCAAATCCAATCAAAATCCACTACTACTCATTCCTTTCATCGTTAAGAAACCCTCTTCGATTGAAGAGGGTACAAGTTTCCTATAGGTGCTTGATTAGTGTTCCCTGCGGAAATGGATTTATTCCCATTCAGGGACAGAGAATTAATGGGGGCGACGGTTAGGGGGGAGAGCCAATTCATCAAACCGGTCGACCAATATCTTTAAAGAACGTTCCAACTCTTTCCCCATCATCACCTCACCATGTCCTGTCACAGCAATCTTCGGGTGCATAGCTGCGATTTTCCCCACAGACTCTTCCGCAGCATTCCAATCCATGGTGAAATATCTTGGAGGCCCGCTGATTTCCTTCTTTTGAAAAATCACCTTGTATAAGGATTCCTGCTTTACCGTTACAAAAGCATCCCCGGCAATCAGGACGCCATCCATCTCCCTGTAAATTGAGACATGGCCGGGCGTATGACCAGGTGTATGGATCCATTTCCACCCTTCCATGAACGGGATATCACCATTTTCAGGAAGCTTCTGTACAGATCCTGCTATATCAATCCCATGATTGGGATAAAACGGCGACAATTCGCTGACTAATCCGCCATCGGCCGTCGGATCTCCTTTCGGATAGTCGCGTTCACCATTAAGATAAGGAATTTCAAGCTCATGTGCATACACAGGCACATCCCATTCCTTTAAAATCGGCTCGAGTGATCCAACGTGGTCAAAATGACCATGGGTCAACACAATCGCTTTCGGTTTTCCATCATGACCAAAACGCCCCTTGGCCTCATTCATTATTCTTTCCTTGGAATGGGGCATACCGCAATCGATCAACACCCATTCCAAGGTCCCGGGAATTCCGTAAAAACAAACATTCACAATCTGGTTCGTCCAGTAATAAAGATCCCTGCATACTTCCCTTCCCTCTCCACTCTTCACACTAAAAAAAGGAAGATGTGATTCAGAAAAGTCACTATCTAATGGCTTCATGTCCTTCGCTCCTTCTTTCTGGTCCGGTCTGTTGACGTGATTTCAATCTTTCTCTATATCTATTGTCAATCACGGTTGCGATTATGTGCTTTCTTCTCAAAATACAAAAATAAATTGGTGATCCATTTCGCAATCAGGCCGACCACTACGTAGCCGATGAACAAGCTGAAGTAATTCGTCCCGCTGTCCATCTCAAATAAACCGATGGCAACAAGCAGGGGCTTGAAAATAAAGGCAAAGACCGCGCTCAATAGAAGCAGGAATAAATAGTAATTTTTATCACGATTCAGCGTAAATTGATAGACAAGCATATATGTTACAGGGACGAGTGATACATCCAATGAAACCGAGCTTGCTAGTATCGGGAAAATTTTATAAGGATAGAACCATTTAATCATGTTCGCCCCTATAGCATCCACATATGTAAAGAAAACATGAACATTATATCCATAAAAACCTATAAGAAGGGCTTTTCGTTTATCGATTGCAAAAAATAATACAATCAGAGGAAGCACAAACAATGCAGCCAATACCCAGAATTGCCAATCGCTAAAACCTGAATACTGCTGCCAATAGCTGTTCCACAATTCGGTTTCAATTCTCTGAATATCCTTTACACTATTAAGCATTTTCTGCTGAGATTCACTCATGGTACTCGCTCCTTAAAATGAATATGTTTTAGTATGAGCAAGTAAACGATCGATTATGTTGAAAAACCAGTAAATATTTTACAATTTCATTCTGATCCCTGCTGAAACTTATCGAAAAATGGTCCGGAAACCCAAAGAAGGCTTGCCCCAATGTATGGAGCAAGCCTCTAATTTTCACTAAATAATATCTACCACTTACACATTTAAAAATTTCACACAAACCGGCTCAGGAACCTGCACCCCTGATTGCAGCAGTTCAAGCCTTCCTGTCTCTTTATCCCTGCCAAACAACGTCAACGTGTTTGATTTTTGATTGGACGCAACAAGGAATTCACCTGTCGGATCTAACACAAAGTCACGAGGCCAGTTGCCTTCCGTTGACGTCCATTCAACAAAGGTCAACGAACCGGAATCCTGATTCACCTTATAGACCGCGATGCTGTTATGACCGCGATTTCCTGCGTACACATATTGTCCATCTGCGGAAATATGAATGGCACTCCCATCATTCGTTTCCTTAAAGTCCTCTGGAATGGCGGGAATATATTGCTGCTCTGAAAAACTTCCATCCTCAGCGTTATAGTGGAGAACAAGAACTTCTGAGCTAAGCTCCGTCATCACATAGACGAATTTGCCATTAGGATGAAACGTCAGATGCCTAGGACCGCTCCCGGGCTTCGCTTCAACTATTCTTTCCTCACGCAACTCACCATTCTCTGCTGTATAAGTGTAAATACGATCACTTCCCAGGTCGATGGCGATGACATATTTCCCATCCGGCGTGAACCCTGCATAATGCATATGAGGTTTTTCCTGTCTCTCATGAGGACCGGAACCTGCATGTTCGATCGTCGAAACCAGCGAGTGAAGTGCCCCATCCTTCTCCGTTATGTAAGATTGAACCTCCGTTGTATGATAATTGGCCGTCACAACCGTCTGATTGTCCTGGCCCACACTAAGATGACATGGATTGGCCCCTGGAGTACTATGACTATTCAGTTTGTTCAGCCCACCGGTTTGACCATCAATTGAAAAGGCAGTGATACCGCCATTTTCACCGTCTTTGGACACAGCATACAGATTCTTATTATCTCCAGTCACCGTCACGTAAGTGGGATTTCCTACTTCAGCAGCCAGCTTTACATCCAAGATTTCTTTTTTCTCCGTATCAAGCGTGAACTGATATACGCCTTTGCTATCTTGTTTCGTATATGTTCCTACATAGCCAGTAAATTTCGTCATCATGAAACACTCCCTTATGTATTTTTTTATAAAATACCATGATTACTCTTATACTACTATAACAAAAAAAGCAGGCTGCATAAAAACAGCACCGCCTGGCTTAATGTCCATTCTGGAGCTTGCCATAAAAACTCCGGACGGTACACAAAGCTTTCCCTACTTCGGAATGACATCGACGTACAAGAAACGGTCCCGCTCAGTCTGATAATCCGGCGTCACTCTTTCTTCCCCCAATTCATATTCAATTGAAAAGGAAAAGTTTGGACCGTCGAACACAAATGAATGAAACTCCCCATTTTCCCCGCAGATATCACGGCTTTCCACTGGATAGTCCCTTATAAACGACTCATCATAGACTCTCCCGGCAAAGGACCGGTCAATTTGATCAAGATCCACACACGTAATCACTGTTTTAAACGAATGGTTAATAAATGACCGGCTAACCTCTTGCACTGGCCTGTTCCAAAGTGGAAAGACCGGGGTGATTCCCGTCTCTGACATCATCTTTTCCCTGTATTCACGCACATCCTGCAGATGGATATCTCCGAACACCATATGAGTGACCCCGACATCCTTCATATCCGTGACCGCTTTCTGCATCCGCTCCTGATACACGTCATTCGTACATCCTTCAGGAATCCACACCTCCCTCAGCGGAATTCCCAGCGACTCCGACTGCTGCTTAAGCAGTTCATATCGGACTCCGTGAATCGACACCCGGCCAAACCCCTCGGTCAGCGTGACCAGCAATGAATCCACTTCATACTCAGGGTTTTGCTGTATTTCATATAATGCCAGCGTAGAATCCTTCCCGCCGCTGAATCCAATCACCGTCTTCATATAGACCTCCTGTTTTACTAGATTTATAGAACTGCCTTCTACTATATCAAAGATAGAGACTGGTCCGAAATCTGCTGTGCCCAGTTTGAAAATTGACCTTTTATTGGTTATTGCCCGTTTGCGGAAAATTTTGCAGAAGGAACAGTGTCTATTGGTATTTGTCTTAGATCATTGATTGCACTCCAGAAAGATCAAGATCCCACCGTTCCTCGATCAATGTTGTTCCGGTCCACTCATCATTAGCTTTTTCTTCCGTCAGGGTGAAATGGTATTTTTGATAAAGATGACGCGCCGCCTTTAATGTGCTTACCGTCCATAGGAACACATGCTGGTAGTTTTTTTCTTTACAAAAATGTATCGCTTTCTCCATTAGTCGCTTCCCAATTCCCATACCTTGAACTTTCTCATTTAACACAAACCATCTCAGTTGTGCAACGGAGTCAGTAGACTTTGTAATGGCAATCGAACCCACGATTTCACCATTCACTTCGGCAACCCAAAGCTCTCCTCCGCCTGTATTGATCATGAATTCTGTCAGACCCTTCATGACGTAGTATTCAAACATACGGCCAAACTGATAGGTTCGATCATATAACTTCCCATGAAGGTGGGCGACATATCCAACGTCCCCCGGCTGAAATGTACGAATGAGTACGTCGGGACCGGATACATGATCTTCAGAGTAAATCGATTCGATTGTCTCCATTGATGTAACTAACTTAGCCAGTTCATCCTTTGATAAATGACGGTTCATTTTTTCCACTCCGCGATTTGCGTCTTCCACAAGATTGGTGTAAATCTCCTTCCCATATTCGGTGAGATATAGCGAATATTGACGTTTGTCTTCGGCCGACTGCTTTTTCATGATGATCTTTTCATTTTCAAAACGCTGGACAATCCGGCTCATATAGCCTCTGTCGATCCCCAGCTTTTCCCTGGCCTCAGTAGCCGTACAACCATTTCTGTAATTGATTTCTGTTATAACCCGCGCCTCCGTTAATGGAAAAGGATGATGATAGATTTCTTGATCGATTTTCCCAAGAACACTTGCATAATACCGATTAAACTTTCTTATTTTCTCTACAAATTGACCAGCTTCCAATCATAGTCCCCCTATCAGTCTGAATATTCAATCTAACTGAAGCTTATAACATTTAGTTGATTTAGTCAACTAAACGCAGCGGTCGATTAATCAATTTGTTTGCTGCTCTGTTGGGTACTATACTTTAGTTACCAGCTTTCTATCAATTATAAAAGGAGCCTTATCTATGAAAAAATCAAATCCAATCCTGTCTGGAACCCTCTTCCTCATATCCGGCGCAATCCTCTACTCACTAGAAAAAATGATGGCCTACATACTTTGGGCTGCTCATCGAATGGGTCCTGCAAGCAGTGAGGGATGGCCACACAAACCTGATATTCCCTCCCTCTTCGAAAACTGGTTTGTGCCGATCTTCCTGACCCTCGGTATCTATTTACTAGTAAAAGGACTCCTTAACAAATAACGATCGAATGGCCTTCCCCCTCTGCAGTGAAACATTACCGCAATGGGGGGAAGGCCCTTTTAAATTTATTATCCTAACGCTGCCAACGCAACAGCCGCTGCCGAATCTTTACGAAACCTTCCTTTCCCTGCGATAGGAACGAACGGCTGCCTCGATTCCGGTAATCAGCCAAAAAAGCACCAAGACCAGCCAGGGCTCACTCTCGTACTGATTTAATGCAAGAAAGAGTCCGATGACAATCAACATGATTTTCAATCCAAGAAAAAACCTTTTTATCACGAATAAAACTCCTGACATCATTTCCGATTCATTTGAGCAATTCCTTATAAAAGCGCTTCCGCAATCAACGTATCAAACTTCCTTACATCGATCCCTTTCTTAAGCTTCACTTTAATGTGACCGGATTTCGTCCACAGCTCCACCTCTGCATTCACATCAAGGAAACTGCCGGCATTCTCCGTCGACCACATCGTGATGGATGAATACGGAAGGGAGTACATTTCCACCTTCTTCCCCGTCAGTCCCTGCGAATCCCTTACAATCAATCGCTTATTTGTGAATATCGCACTGTCCCGAAAGGTCTTATACGCAGCCACTGCTTCTTCCCCGCTGATCAATAAAGCATTCACATCATCCGGTATCGGACATTCCGATAACAGTGTCCATTCTAAAATTCCTGCCGTTGCAGCCATTCCTCATTCCCCCTGAAAAAATTCTTTCTCTACTAAGCAGTTCTATATAATTGTTTTTAAACCCTTTTTTTACTTGGAAAAGGTGCCTACTGTGTATTATTCCTCATATCCCAATCACCCCAATGTAGACGGCGTTCAAACATCTTTCGAAAAATAGTTAAATATGGTCTCCAAACAACGTAAAAATCAATAAAATAGCGAAAAATCACCCGCCCCCCCTAATTGAAGCCCCCCATGCGGTACATCCAAGTGAAAAAGCTGGTTGCAGCTCGATTTTTCACAAAAACGACTGTCCACCATCAATTGATTTCAACCTTATTATCGATTTCTTCAAGTGTATTATCGAAAATAAACATTTTATTATCGAAATCCGCAACTCTATTATCAAATATACCGGCACCGCTTCCTTCTGTTAGCATACGTTCTTTGAACTTACCAAAGGCTGATCCTTATTATCGATAATGCCTTTTTACGATTAAAAACCCCACCGCCCCACCGCCAATGCCAAGCCACCATTTCATCTCCACCTTCAGGACAAGCCCCTCAATGTAACATCACCCCCGCCACATCACCCAAATGATATAATGAAACTATCAAAAATCCATTCATGGCCAAAACCATTTTTACAGAAAGGAGTCATAACCATGATCATACGAGAAACCCAACACTCTTTCATCATGATCAAACAGCATGACCATGCCTTCCTGTCCGGAGAAATCACAAAGCATTTTGATCCTTCACTATTAAACTCGGACCGACATTTCGGAGATGCCATCTATGCCGCCTGCCAGCACGACCGGAGCTGGATCGGTTTGGATGACACCCCGATTTGGAATGATGAAACCGGCAAACCCTTCACCTTTTCTGACTATCCGCTGCTGGTCAAAATGGCGTTTTACAAAATCGGGCTGGACGAAATCGAGCGTGTGAACCTCTATTCGGCTCTCCTTTGCAGCCTGCATTTCTGCTCATTCTTCACTGAATCGAGAAACAAAGACTGCCTGGCATTTTTAAACGAAGAGGCAATCAGGCAAGAGAACCTAAAGAAATTGCTGCCTGATCTTGATGAAGAACTCCTTCATCAGCATTTCCGCCTGCTTCAATTTTCGGATGATCTTTCGTTATATGTGTGCTTGAATGAACCCGGTGCGGGTAAAGAAGACGAGCATCCTTGGTTTAAGAACGGATTCAAGAATACAGAGATCTTTCATAATGAGGACCAGCAGCTTGCTGCGCACTGGCTCAATGAAGACGAAATGAAAATCGATCCTTTTCCATTCACCAGCGAGTTCCCCTTACCATTAAAATTTAAAGAGGTACTAAAAAGTTCCATTAAAGAAATCGGGATTGCAAAGGCTTATGAAGCGAGTGAATGGGAAGAGAAAGTAGTATTGGCCGGCGGTTCATGACTGAATCCCCTAAAATGGCACCGACCCGGCGGGACAGACACCGCTGCCCGTAAGTTAAGCAGTCCGCCGCTTGACCCGCATAATCCTAAGACCGGACAACCGTACCTGTTCCAATGGTTCATATAAAAGGAGTCCTTCACTTGAAAAAAATGATGATTGCTACGCTTGTTCTTATGTTGATTGGCCTGGTCGCGGGAGTTTTCTTTTTTGAAATGTCTTCGACTCCTCCAGGCCCGAACCAGACAACTGAAAAGCCCGACACTCAAGAATCAGTCCAGTCACAACCTTCCCCCCTACAGCCGATTTATGTAGATGATCCGATTGGGTACTCGCTTCAGCATGATCAGCTGCAGATCACGTACTCGAACGGGGATGAGTGGGCTGAGGTCCCGATTGAAAAAGAGACGTTATTCGAAGGGGAGTATTCAGGGGACGAGCAGGAGCTGATTCAGAACAGCTTTATCCTCACCCGGGATCGAGCTGCGTTCTTATATGCTGATGACAGCAGCACAGGGTCCGTGGACAGTGCATATGGAAAAAGCATTAAGCTGATCTACTCACTGGACAAAGGGAAGACATGGGAAAATGCGGTCGTCACGGAGCAATATCCGCCCATCCGCTTCCGGAAAGTTGAATTTATCAATGAGTCCTTTGGCTATGTCATCGTTTCAGGCGACCGCACCATGTCACAGGAATGGACGACCGTCTACCTGACAGATGATGGCGGAAAAACCTGGCGGGAAACCGCCCATCCGGATGTGACCCGGTTACTTTATGATGGAGGATTTGTCGATGAACAAACAGGCTTCCTGTCTTTCGGTATCCTCAATCCAGTAGAGCCTGACCTGCACATCACGCTGGATGGGGGAAAATCCTGGAGCAAGGCAAATATAGAAATGCCTGAAACCTATCACAACATTTTCGTCATGGCGGAAGTACCTTTTAAAGAAGAAGATCACTTAGCAGTTTATCTCAACCAAGGTCCAAACGGGGATTATAAAGGCGGGAGAATAAAGGGGAAATTCATTTCATACGACCACGGCCAGTCATGGACGTTTTCCGAGGAGGCACAACCGGATGAAACCGATTGACACACGATTCAAAAAATCAGGAGGCTGGCTGCTTTTCATTACAGCCATCGGGCTTTTTTGCCTGCAGATGGGCTTCCTTTTCCTTCAATCGCGATATGATGTAGAATACACGGATAATCGCATGTTTTACCTGATAAATCTATTAATCGCTGCTTGTATGGCATTCTCGATATTTCTGCTTTTTACCGTCACAAAAAAGGTGAAGTTGACCATCGCCAGTGTGACTGCGCTACTCATCCTTCTTCATGCAGGTCTGCTGGTCCATCACAGTCAAAAAACAAACCAGGTAATCAGCCTTTCACCGGACTTGAAACATCTATTCGTCATCAAGGAAAACAAGGAAACAGGACAAGCTGTCCATTATCGAACCTCTTATTGGCTGTTCGCCCGCCCTCAGGAAATCCTGCCTTATAAGACAAGTGGTGAATTCAAAGTAAAGTGGCTCGAAAAAGACATTGCAGCTGTCACCTATAAGGCAGATGACGGGACGACCCATCAATACGTCGGGACGTATGGCGACCGGGATGGAGGAACCTCTTATACCTATGTCGGTCCAACTCTTCAAGGCACATGGAAAGGGACAAATGCACGCGTCATCAGTTCGCCTGAAGGAATCACGATCGACGACAACGGTGAAATGGAACGCTATGAGTGGGACACTATTGTTCAATTCGGCACACTCGCGGTTGTGTTGGTGAAAAACAATCAGGCTCATTGGACCATCGCATTAAATGAAACCTTCAAGAGCAACTCGAACGAACCCGCTCCGCCCTCCGGTACCATCAGCTTGTATAAAGCAACCATGGATCGCAATGATCCCATAATAATGGAGTATGTTTCGTCTGACTAAATCAACAGCCGGCATCCTGTGCGGGTGCCGCAGCTGACTTCATGACGCAGTCAAAAAAGGACGATCCCCCTGCTTCTCCAGCACAAGAACCGTCCTATTCTTCCTTGATCACTTCTTCTTCTGCCGATACAAATCCACTGATTTATATCCCTGTGATAAGATATCGACCATTTGCCCGCGGCGCTTCTCACGCGTTTTCTCCTGTTTGACCGAAAAGAGATAACGTGCCCAATCCCGCCGATATCCTGGCGTCAGTTCTTTGAAAAACGAAAGTTCATCCGGATGACCCGCGAGCAGATTCTCAACATCCTGAACGTTATCTTCATAGTCAGCGACACATTGACTAGCAGCAGATGACTTCTTTGTCTTCCTCTTTTCTCTCTTCAAGCCCACGACCGTAAAGACTTTATCCATACTGACCATCCGCGAGAACTTCACATCGCTGCCTGTCACATATCCACCGTCTCCGACCTTCAAGGCCGGGAAAATCTCGTCCCTGTGAACATACGTCTCATAGCGCTTGTTCCCCTTTTTTGGATAGGCAAAAAAGAGATAGCCTTTCTCAAGCAGCTGCCCTTCCTCAATGATCATCTGAGTATAGCGCGCCATCTCCTCAACCGTTTCCACGAAGATAAAAATCGCATCGTGTCCCCCAGTGAGTCCGCTCTGATACCCGTCAAAAACATCATAGTCATCCGGTTGATTTAACATGGCGAGATTCTCATACTGATCAAGCTTTAATTTCGTCATAATTGTCATGATATCCTCCTGAGTTGCTGGTCAGTTACGACCCATTCTTTCCATTAAAAAAATCAATGCACTCTGCTCTCCAAATGCATTTTCAACGCATCCAGATCCTTCGTACAAGCTTTCTTGAACATCCCGGCCATCATCTTAGTAAACAACTTCGCGATACCGGTCATTCCCCGGATTTCCCCATTCAGCGTCACTTCTGTCTGCTCACCCGCTGAAGTGAGGATGTATGTAAAAATAAATTCCCCTTTACCCGTCGTCCCTTTCGTCCCGTCACATCGCAGCACGATTCTGTTTGGTTCATCAAGCTCCACCACTTCAAAATGTTCAAAAGCTTCTTTCCCAAACATCTTTCTCGTCTCTTTCCACTCGCTCCCCTCACGCAGCGGCCCATCATCCAATCTCTCCATCTTCACCAGCCCCTGCATCCAATGCCTCGCAGCATCAAGATCCAGCAGTCCTTCATACGCTCTTTCTTTGGATACTCCGATATGTCTTACTACCTCGAAATGAACACTCAAATTGTAATCCCCCTTATTATTTCCTGTCTATCATTATGTTCCCCATGGGATGTTGATAGTCCTGCTGCTTGTTCCATTCTATATGTAATCCCAGTCTGCAAAGTGGGCCTGTCCATGTTCAAAACCTTTTTGTGCCTTAGATTGCCTTGCAATCAACTACTCTTATCAATGTCTCTATATTAATTGTAATATTATGTTAATATTAACATAGAAATTGAGATCCGGTCGGAAGTATAGAAATACATGAAAAGGTGATTTCATTGAAAAAAGCAATCCTTCTTATCCTATTATTAGCAGGATGCAACCAAAGTGAGGTTCAGCATAATAAAGGTTTAGAGGAAGCGATTCATTCGACTGTGGAAGATAAAACCAACAGTGAATTATCGATTAACCCATTAACAGATTTCAACTGGGAACAGGCTTTCTTGTTCACCCCTTATACACCGCAAGAGAAAATGGAAGAAGTAATGGGCACTGAATTCGAAGATCCAAGCAATCTGCGAATCCGGGATGATATCTATTTATTGGTTTTTCTTCATGAAGAGAAAGTTGTTCACTATGCGGAAATAGACCGTCAAAAATCGGGTTTCTCTATTGGAGAGAAGGATCATCTTACTCCTTCTGATGATCTAATAAAAATAAAAAGATAGTGCATCCTCATTCCCTGTTTCAATTAAAAATGACGCATGCCAATTCATGCGTCATTTCTTCTATAAACAATAAGAGCAGGAGGCATTCCCACTACAATTTCCCATCAACCTCAGAAGTATCCACATCTTCCCCGAACCAATCGGTCAATTTTGCCTTTGCTTTCGCCTTCACGTCCTCATCGATATACATCGCCACCTGCAGCAGTGCTACACCGAGTGCACCAAGGTCATCCGTAAAGCCGATCCCGATTGCTATATCAGGAATGAAATCCGTCGGAAGAATGAAATATCCAAGAGCTCCAATGATCACCATCTTTGCTTTTTTCGGAACATCCGGCTTCTGCAGTACAAAATAAAGAAGTAACGCTGTGTATACCACGGAATGTCCTGCCTTCACCCCGAACTTCTTCAATTTGTCCCAAAATTTATCCTCTGAATAGTGTTTTTCTGTGTTGCTCATCTATTGGCACCTCCACTGTGAGCAATGACGCGGCTGCATTTAACCCCGCCGGCCATGTCGAACAGCTCATCTCTTGTTACTTTTTATTGTAAAAGCATTAGGAGAAATACACAAACTTTATGCGGTGGATGGATGCTGATAGATGCCAGATTAATGATGAATCCTGCTATTATCACCCTAAAATAATTTACTAGATAATACCGCTAAATCAAATAAAACCCCATCTGCCGCTTCGCCATATATTCAACTTTACCATTGATCAAAGCAACGGGCTCTTCTAAATAAATCGGCACCTCCTGCCCCCACTCAGGCACAAACTGCCGGATATTGAATTCCATCGCGTAGCACGTATTGGCTGTCAGGGGAAGATCACCTTTTACCGGAACGTCCCCTTGCTGATCATAAAGGCCGATCAAGGAACCCGCTTCGTGACAATGCGGTCCGACCGGATGGGAATAAATCATCGCATCGATCTGTTCCTTTTTTGCAGCAGTAATAGCGGCATGGAATACATCATTCCCTGTTCTCCCTTCCTTCATCTCAGCGCTCAAAATATCCTCGAGCCTTAGTGCGGTAATGAAAGCAGACTGAAGTCCTTCCGGCGCATCGGTTTCCCCGGGCTGCAACACGTAGGCGAGCTGCTGCGTATCTGTTGCAAGCCCGAGATACCTGATCCCAAAATCCAGATGAACGATATCACCAGGCCGGATGATTTCCCCTTCGATCCGGTCCATCCCGGCTCCTTTTCGCTGAAGATCGACCGTCGGATAAAAGGACGTCTCAATTCCGAGATCCAACACCCGCTGCCGGATCCAATCCACCACATCCTCCGTCGTCGTGATTCCGGGATGGATCACCCTTGCCGATAACGCCTCCTCCGCGATTTCCCTCGCCAGCTCAGCAATCGCAGGATACGACACCATTTCCTTTTCACTCCTGATAGAAAGCCAATCAACCACGAGCTGCTGCGCACTCACAAACCGGTCACTATGCTCATTCAACACCATATCCAACCGCTCAAAATAAGAACGGCTGAGCCCATCCCCGACCCCAAATGTATGGGAATAATCCAAACCGATCGTCTCCGGACTGCACCTCTCCACAATCCTCCTCAAACACTCCCACTGATCTCCTTCTTCCCGCTGCCAAATCCGCTCATAAAAAGGCTCGAAACTAGGGTTCGGGTGGATCACCCAGCGCTTCAACTGCTGCTCCTCATCCAACCAGAAGACCAGAATCGTCAATCTTCGCGAACTGTCGATAGCCGCAGGATAGAGAGTTTTCAATACAGGATCCTCATTATACTCCCTGCCAATCACAACCCACATCTCCAACTCATGCTTCTTCATCAACACAGGCAATAACGTATTCAACCGGTGGAAGAGCCAGCGGTTTTGAATTTCTTCTCGTTTTTTGAGGGGCAGGATCACGGAATTATTGTTTTTGGGCATGGTTTTTTCCTCCAGGTTAAGACTTTCTATTATCTTTTATCCTTCGACATTTTATTTGAAATTCCTGCCCTGTAATCAAATATTACTTATCATTAAACTCTTTCTTCTGGTAAACCAAAGTGGCGAGCCCCACGTATGCTAGTAACTTTACATACATGGAAACTCGCCACTTTAATCTGCAACAAAAGATAGATAAAGTCAGCTCCTTTTAATTATAGCCTCTCTCCATTTGTAGCAATAACATCTCTATACCAGAAGAAAGACTTCTTCTTTTTTCTATCTAAAGTCCCAGTACCGTCATCATGTTTGTCGACATAGATAAATCCATAACGTTTAGAAAATTCTCCTGAAGATGCGCTTACTAAGTCAATGCAGCCCCAGCTTGTATACCCCATTAACTCAACACCATCTGCAACTGCTTCTCCCATCGCTTTGATGTGATCGCGGAGAAAATCGATTCTATAGTCATCCTGAATGGAACCGTCTTGCTCTATTTTGTCTTTG